>NZ_LZEJ01000023.1:0-52500 GCF_001704375.1 Alishewanella sp. HH-ZS
CATGCTGGGCGCACACAAAAAAGGTGCCAGAGCGGCACCTCAGAACTTCAGCGCCGGTCTCAGGGCTGCACGCTTTGGCTTGGCTGCTGATAACGCTGTTGATAGCGCCGGTGCAGTTGCTTGTGCCGGTTATCTAAATCCACACTACGGCCGTCGATCCACATCTGTTCAACCTGATGGCCGCGATAATCAAAGATATCACCGCTGGATACCACCAGACTGGCGCTTTTACCAACTTCAATCGACCCTAAACGGTCGGCAACGCCGGCAATGGCAGCGGCATCCAGCGTCAGGGCACGTAGCGCCTCGGCCTGATCCAGACCATAGCGGGTAACATGACCGGCAGCGAATACCAGATTCCGGGTATCCCAGAAACCATCCAGCGACAACGCGAATTGCACCCCGGCCCGTTTTAACACGCCCGGCGCACTAAAGGCCTGATCGTAGGCTTCATCGCCACGGGTTGGCAAACCATAGGGCGCGGTATAGATCACAGCGACCTTATTCGCCGCCAGCTCATCGGCAATGCGCCAGCTATCGCGCCCACCAACAATCACCAACTTGACGCCATACTGCTGTGCTAACAGCATCGCCTGGCGCATTTGTCGCGGGTCATCAGCATGCACAAACAGCGGTAATTTGCCTTCGAAGAAGCTTAACATGGCATGCCAACGCGAATCCCGGCCACGATTCAGGCCGGCTTGTTCGGCCAGGTAATAGGCATGGGCGGCGCTGAAGTAATCCTGCAGCTGCGCTAATTGCTCTGCCTGACGTTTTTGCTGCTGCTCGACACTGTCACGCACCCACCAGCCGGTTTGAATCCCCATCCGCGGCCAATTGACATGCAAGCCAACACTGGACTGCACCAGCGCGTCCTGCCAGTTCCAACCATCCAGTTGCATCAGGGCTGAGCGCCCGGTGATCAGCGAGCCGGACGGGTAAATCAGGCTGTGGCTAAAACCATTGCTCCGGATCGTTGGGATCACGACCGAATCGGCATTAAAGGCCACTTCCGTGCGTAGATCCGGATTGGTCGCGCTGATTTCCCGATCGTCACGGGTAGCCCGTACCGCTTCCACCTCAATCAAGCCCAGTTGATTAATCAGCGCAATCAGTCCCGGATACAGGTTCTTGCCGCTAAGATCCTGCACTCTGGCATTGGCAGGTGCCGTCAGGTTAGTACCGACGGCAGCAATTTTGCCATCCTGAATCAGCACATCCTGCACCGCAGGTGCAGCAACCACAGAGTGCACTGTGGCGTTTTTTAGTAACAAGGGTTCAGTCTGTGCCGTGCCCGGGACCGGATTCACCGCACCAGCACTGCCGGCTGCCAGCACACAGGCGACAGCCAGTAAGGATTTAATCAGTTTCATCAGTGTTGTCCTCCGTGGGCATGACCATGGCTATGTAAATGGTCGCCAAAACCAAAACGCAGTTTCAGCCAGTCGTCGTTATCCTCACAATGCCAGATCGGATCGTCCTGTTTGTAACTGTTGGTACTGCCCTGGCGCGCCGATTCACCGGCGGTTAGCACTTTTTGGATCAGCTGCTGGCGCTCGTTTTCCAGTTGCTCACGCTGTGCCAGGTCGCTATTGCGGTCAAAGTAGCGGGCGCCTTCAATCCAGGTTTGCTGTACCACACTGTACACCGACAACGGATGCTGATCCCACAGCACGAAGTCGGCTTGCATACCCTCAGCGATAGACCCCACTCTGTCGTCAATCTTTAGCTGTTTGGCCGGATTAATGGTGACCATCTTCAGCGCTTCATGCTCATCCATATTGCAATACATGGTCGACTTGGCCGCTTCCTGATTCAGCCGGCGCAGCAGGCCCGGATCATCAGAGTTAACACTCACTAACAAACCCTGCTCATGCATCAGACAGGTATTGGTTGGGATGGCATCATTCACTTCCATCTTAAAGCCCCACCAGTCGGCGAAGGTTGACACGCTGGCACCGTGTGCCTGCATCTCACTGGCCACCTTATAGCCTTCCAGAATATGGGTATAGGTATTGACCTTAAAGCCCATCTCATCGGCAACTTGCATCAGCATCAGAATTTCTGAGGCAACATAAGAGTGGGTATGGATATGGCGTTTTCCTTCCAGAATTTCGACCAGCGTTTCCAGTTGATAATCACGCCGCGGCGGCACGGTACGGCCTTGCTCGCGACGCGACAGCTTGTTGTAAACCTGCCAGGCGGCCTGATACTCTTTGGCGGCCTGGAACTGGTCGCGGATAAAGGTTTCAACGCCGATACGGCTTTGCGGATAACGGGTATTAAATTCCGTGCCCCAGTTTGACTGTTTCACGTTTTCACCCAGTGCGAACTTGATGCTCGGTGGCGCGTTACGGAACTTCATGCCCTCGGCATCCGCGCCCCAGCGTAAGCTGATAATCTGCGCCCGGCCACCAATAGGGTTAGCACTACCGTGCAATACCTGTACCGTAGTTACACCGCCTGCCAGGGCACGGTAGATATTAATATCATCCGGATTAATCACATCGCCCAAATGTACTTCAGCAGTATTGGCATGAGAGCCTTCATTCACGCCCTGCTCAGTTGCAATGTGCGAGTGCTCATCGATAATACCCGGTGTCAGGTGCAGGCCGCTGGCATCAATTACCCGGTAGCCACGTGGCGTTGCCAGATTCTGGCCAATTTTCTCAAACTTACCGTTACTGACCAGCAAGTCAGTATTTTGCATTACACCAGCACTGGTCGCGGTCCAGATAGTGGCATTTTTTATATGCAGTTTTTCCGTAACCGGCAAGGCGCTCAGGCCAAAGGCACGGTTTGGATAGGTCAGTCTGGAGAGTTGTGTTGCCGGCTCTGCAGCCGCTTTAGGGGCCTTGGGCTCTACCGCACTGCGTTGCAGAGTCAGCAGTTGCTGCTTACCGGCGGCATCCAGCCAGTAGCCGCTTAACTGCTCGCCAGTCAGCACACCATTAAACTGCAGCACTATCGCCTGCTCAGTTAAGGCTCTTAACGGCAAACTAAATTGCAGCCGCTGATCTTGCACCCGCAGATGCTCCAGTTTGGCTTTTTTCTCACCCAGTACTGCTTCACCTGCAAGCTTGGGTGCAGTACCGCTAATCGTGATATCGATGCTTTGACCGTCGAGATTAAACTGGTACTTACCGGCAAAAACCGGCGGCTGCACCGGCGTAAAGCGATTTTCCTGGCCGCGCAACCAGGTTGCAACAATTTCGCCTTCGGCGAACAGGTCACCACGGCTGATCACCAGATCAGCCTGATAGCCCGGCGCCACCTTACCCAGTTGTTGTCCCAGCCCCAGCAGCTCTGCCGGTACAGTAGTCAGTGCGGCCAGCGCCTGCTGCTGACTAAGGCCATGCTGCACTGCTTTACGCAGATTGGGGATAAAGTCGGCTTTCTTTGTTAAACCATGACTGGTAAAGGCGAAGCGCACACCCGCTTGAGCCAGTACTGCCGGGTTCGCCGGTGCCCGCTCCCAATGCCGTAAATCCGCCAGATTGACGTCCAGTCGCTGCTCAGCAATCGTGACATCCGGCGCAGCCGGGAAATTGAGCGGTAATAGTATCGGCTTGCCGGTCGCTTTAATCTGCTCCAGCCGGCTGTATTCATAACCCGAGCCCAACAATAAGGCATTGCTGATATCAAATTCGGCTAATAAGCGGCTGGCCCGCAGCAAAGAGCGCTCATCGCTGGTATCGAACAATACGCCCTGCTGCTTTATCGTCGCCAGACCCGCCAGAGCGGCATTAAACTCCAGCGGCTGACCATTGACAGTAGTCACTTCGCGCGAGGTCGCCGCCTGATACCAATTGGCATCGGATAAGGTCTGACGGATCAGCGCAATAGCGCCCATCAACGACGAGGGATAGGTTTGTTTCGAACTGCCCTTACTGAAGGCCATAAAATGCTGCGCATCGGCCTTTAGTACCAGATTATTGGGTAAATCATCAGCCAGAGAAGCAACAAAAGCCGTACCGCGGAAAATGCCATCCTGCCGCGCACTTTGTACCACGGTAATACCCTGTTTCAGAAAGTCAGCAGCGGCCTTACTATCCGGCTTAAACTGGGTTACCCAGCGCTGCTGCGCATGGATCGCATCATTGGCGGCATTACCACCACGGCGCTCGTTTTCATACACCGGGCGGCGGCCAAAACTAAAACCTTCCCCCTCACCTGCCTTTGGCACCCCATACTGAGTATAGGGATCAATAAAGCCAGCATAGACCGTATAACCGCTGAGATCCCGCTGCTGATAGCCCGCCGGCACCCGGCCATTACTGCTGACGGCCTCAATTTTACCATCCCGGATCAGGATGGTGGCAGCGGTTAGGGTTTTACCGGGTTCGGTTTGCACAGTGGCATTGGTCAGCGCGACCAGATTTGGTGTTTTATCGCGGATCCCAAGCTGCGGTGTTGTCTGAGCCGCGATACCGGCAGCACTGTAGCCACCGAATAGCGCCAGGCTCAGCAAAGACAGGCGAGCTGATGTCATAACATTTTCCTGAGTGAAGCGGGGTTTACCCCTGCGTTTTTATATTAAAAGTCAGCTGACTTAACTCCTGCTCGGCCAGCGGCATACTAAAATAGTAGCCCTGTACCAGATAGCAGGCATTCTGCTTTAAAAACTCGGCCTGAGCTTCTGACTCCACCCCTTCCGCCACCACCCGCAGCTGCATCTTCTGCGCCATAGCGATGATAGCAGCCACGATATCCATATCATTTTGATCTTCTGGAATATCTTTGACAAAGGAGCGGTCAATTTTCAACTCATCAACCGGAAAGCGTTTTAAATAATTAAGCGAGGAATAGCCTGTACCAAAGTCATCAATAGATAAAGAGACACCGAGACGCTTTAACTGATTTAGCTGTTTAATAGCCGCATCGGTGTCACCCATTAACATACTTTCGGTAATTTCAAATACCAGATAAGCCGGATCGACGCCGGTGCGCCGGATAACCTGCTCGATAATCACCGCCAGTTGCTCATCATTAAACTGGCGGGCCGACAGATTGATTGACACACTGACGGCATAACCGCGGCTATGTTGCCGAGCCAGAAAACGACAGGCTTCCAGGATAATCCATTCGCCGATCTGCACAATTAAACCGGTACTTTCCGCAACCTGAATAAAACGTGCCGGCGGCACCAGGGTATTATCCGGCCGCAACCAGCGGATTAGCGCCTCGTAGCCGACCAGCGTCTCCTCAGCCAAGTCAATTTTCGGCTGATAATAAAGAATAAACTGCTGCTCGCGGATTGCTTCCCGCAGCTGATTCTCAATTAACAACCTTTGGTTGGCGGCATCATTAAGCGCCTGCGAGAAAAAGCGGTAAGTGTTTTTACCGCGGGCCTTGGCTTCGTACATGGCAAGGTCGGCGTGTTTTAGTAACAGCTCCTCGTCAATACCATCGTCAGGTGCAATGGTAATACCAATCGACGAGCTGATCGCCACTTCCTGACGGCCAAGACGTACCGGGGAAGCAAAAGCCTGCTGTAACTCTGCCGCAATCTGCCCAACATGGCCTTTATCTTTAATATCACTCAGAATCACGGCAAATTCGTCGCCGCCTAAACGGGCGATTAAATCGTCGTCACGCAAACGACCGGTCAAGCGGCGGGCAACTTCAATCAACAGCTCATCACCGGCATCGTGGCCCAGCGTATCGTTGATCAGCTTAAACTCATCTAAATCAAAATAAAGCAAAGCAAAACTATAATAACCGCGTTGTGACATGCTGATCGCTTTGCGTAGCTGATCCCGGAAATAGCTACGGTTCGCCAGTCCCGTCAGGGCGTCATAATACGCCAACTGCTCCATTTGCTTCTGACTTTGTTTAATAAAGGAAATATCCTGCATCGTCGCCACATAATGGCTAAGCATACCCTTATCATCCCGGATCGGTGCAATGGCAAGTGTCACCCAGCGCGGTACCTCATCCTGTCCCTGACTGGGTTGTAAAATCACATCGCCATGCCAGTGCTGGCGGTGCTCCAGGGTATGACTGATGTCAGACTGCAACTGTTGTAGATCGGTGGCAAATAACTTTAATAGCGAACTACCGTTGAGTTGGCTGCCGTCCTGCGCCAACATTTCCAGTAGAAAAGGATTCAGGTATTCAATTTCCAGATGACGGTTGGTAATCGCAATGCCCGAACTGGAAAACGACACCGCTTTGCTGAGTTTTCGCGCCTGTAATTCCGCCTGCTCTTTTTCCGCGATCCGGCTATTTAGACCTTCGACCAAATCACTGATTTCGCGTGACATACTAACGAATGCCCGATTCAGCATCCCCAGCTCGTCTGTCTTGTTATCCAAAAATAAGCCAGGTAGTAAGCCCTGCCCCAGCCGGTCAACTGCAAATGCCAGCCGTTTTAACCGTTTCAGTAATAACTGATGAATAAACCAATACAGCAGTAAGGTAAGTAACAGCGCTATTGCGACACAAAGCAATAAGGCTTGCCGCTGCAGTTGTTGCTGTTCCGCCAGCAACTGTCGCCGGTCCTGATACAACAAGAGATACCAATTAAGCGTAGGTAAAGCACTGACCGTCAGCAAGTAGTCCGGTGCCAGCGGAGCCAACGGCTGTGAGAGCCCCGTTTTGGCCAGTGACCTGGCCACCTGCTCTAACTGCGGCTCCGCTGGTCCGCCGGCCCGATAAATGCTGAACATCGGCAGCGACTGCTCCTGGCGCGCCACCAACAGTGATTGTCCGTTAGCGTCCAACAGCTGACTCCGGTTCAGCGGGCTCCAGAAGCCCAGGTTAGCGCGATTTTGCGTCAATTCCTGCAAGTTCACACTAAAGCCCATCACGCCAAGGAAGCGATCCTGCTGATAAACCGGTAGTAACAGACTGACAAACCATTTCTGCCACACTGCATCGTAATAGATTGGGCTCCAGCGCAGTGCCCGCTCCGGATTGGCCACCGGGGCGACCAATTGAAACAACGGATTTTCGGTCGCAGATACCGTGGATTCAACGTGCATCACCCAATCGGCCGGCGCTATTCGTAAATAACCACTGGCAGACATAAAAAATACACTGGCAAATTCTTGCTGTAGCAGCGGCATCATTTGCTGCCAGGCTCGCGCTGTATTATTCAACTCTGGCGAATTAGCTGCTGTCGCACTTCCTGCTGGCAGATAGACGCCTGACCATTCATCGCGAAGACGTTGGCTACCATCATTAGCGTTCAACCGTTCGGTTACAGAGGGAACAGGCAGTTCTGATCGCATCAGGTGCCGCAATAGCACCTGCTGCGCTCTGGACGCTTTTAACTGTAGTTCCTGCAGCTGACGCTCAAACTGCTGCTGATAATTTTCAGCGGTACGATTGATCCCCTGCTGCTGTTGCTGCAGTATGATATTCTGTTGATATGTGGTAAATGCTAAAGTAATAGTCAATCCGGTTAACAGCACCGCCAGAAAAACAATGGCCGATACCTTTAAACCGATTGAGTTTATCCCTGTCGCCTTATTCTGAGTAAGATCCTTCACCTATAGGGCTCGCTACTGTTATAGTGACTTGGAGTGCCAATGACAGGTACAGTTACACCTGTTTAATACTTTACCGTGTTTTACGTTAATCTAACAGAAGAGACTACACAAATGAAAAAAGCCCTGCTTGCTACTCTGTTATCTGCATCCCTGGCCTTGCCGGTAGTTGCCAACACCGCCTTTACTAACGGCAAAGACGCTGTGAGTTACCGCCAGGCCAGTTTCCAGTTAATCCGCCATAATATGGGCGATATTCAGGATATGATCCGTGGTAATGTTGCCTTTGATGCAGAACGGGTGCAACGTCGTGCTGAAGCCCTGGCATTACTGAGTCAGTTACCCTGGGAAAGCTTTACGGTACCCGGTGCTCAGGAAGCTGGCGGCAAGGTTAAACCTGCCATCTGGAACAATTTGCCGGAAGTTCAGGAGCGCGGCGAAAAACTGGCAGCTGACGCTGCAGCACTGTTAGCTGCGGCGAAAACCGCTGAACAGGCAGAAATTCGCAAAGCCTTTGGTGACTTTGCCCGTAACTGCAAAGCTTGTCACGACAAATATAAAGCGGATTAACCGCAGTTTACGTCTGACCAAGAGGGGCAGTACTCGGCACTGCCCCATGTCGATTAATCATTATTAGATAAAACGCAGTAATACTGCGCCCTGCCAGTAATAAAATAGCGCCAGCAAGGCTGCAACCAGCACAAAGTAACTCCAGCTGGCACGCAGTTTCGGTGCATCATTGCGATTCGCTGTTTTACTATAGCCACTTAACATCGCCCAAATCACGTTATCGTAGCGAATACTGTGCCAGAGTGCGGCCAGAATATGCACCGCTACGCACAGTAGGATCAGATCAATATTCAGCTTATGAATTTTCGATGCCAGTGACACCCATTCCTCTGATAAATAGCGTACCAGCGGGCCATCACTGATATAGCTGTTATCAAAAGTCGCCAAACCGGTCAGTAATTGCAGACTCAGCAGCAGTATCAATGCCAGGATCATATAGCCTCCCGCCGGATTATGCCCCAGTACCGGTACCGGCCGCCGTAAATAGCGCACAGCCGCCAGTGGCGACGCAACAAAGTGACTAAAACGGGCACTGGCACTGCCATAAAATCCCCAGCAAATACGGGCGATCAGCAAGGCCGCCAGCGTGTAGGCCAGTAGCTGATGCTGCGCCATCAGGCCTTCATTACCGGTATACCAGAGCCCAGCCAACAGCACGACTTGTGACCAATGAAATACCCGCACCGCTAAATCCCAGACTTGTACCTTGATCAACATTGAGCTTTCCTTTTGTTGTGCTAACCTTTTGATTTTATACCAGCGGATTAGAAAGATGAAAATATTAAGCTGGCTGTTTGCGCTACTATTACTGCTGATTTTAGTCTGTTCCGGCAGCCTGTATCTGTTTTTACGAGGCAGTTTACCGGACTATAATGGCCGCTATCAGGCGGCAGTGGCGGATCCCGTTACCCTGGCACGCGATGCCCTGGGCTACCTGGTGATCCGCGCAACGGAGCGTACTGATGCCGCCTACGCGCTGGGCTTTGCCCATGCACAGGAGCGTTTTTTTCAAATGGATGTCAGCCGCCGTTTCGCGGCCGGTGAGCTCTCTGCGTTATTTGGCTTACGCGCTCTGGCTCAGGACCAACAGCAAAGACCCCACCTTTTTCGTCGCCGTGCTGAGCAACTGCTGACCACATTACCGGCAGACGAATTGCAATTGCTGGCCGCTTATAGCCGTGGCGTAAATGAAGGCCTTGCCAGCTTAGCCCGCCCGCCTTTTGAATACAGCTTACTTAAAGCTGAGCCTGAAGCCTGGCTGGAAGCCGATACCTTACTGGTGATCTATAGCATGTACCTGGATTTACAGGGCAAGGCGGGACGTGACGAATATGCGATGACCAAGCTCAGTGCTGCCCTGCCCGCAGACTGGTATCAGTTTCTGCAGCAACACAGTGCCGACTGGCAAGCAGCCATTGATCACAGCCGGGTTAACGCCGTCCCTGTACCCGATAGCCCTTATCCGGCGATCTTAAGACAACAGCTAAGCTGCAGCCATTGTGCTATTAAAGATGCCACTGACCTTGGCAGCAATAATTTTGCCGTAGCAGGCAGCGCCACCCCGCACGGTGCGGCTATTCTGGCCGATGATATGCACCTGTCACAGCGGGTACCCGGGATCTGGTACAAGGTACAGCTGAACTGGCAGCAACAGGGACAGAGCCGGCAAGTCACGGGTTTAAGCTTACCCGGTACCCCGGCTATCGTCGTTGGCTCTAACGGTCATATTGCCTGGGGTTTTACTAATACCACCGCAGACTGGCATGATCTGGTCAAAGTGACCTTGTCAGAGGACCAGCAGCAATATCTAAGCCCCCAGGGCTGGCAAGATGTAAAGCACTATCAGGAGCAGATCCACATTAAAGATGCCCCGACGGAGCAGCTAACGGTGCTTTACACCGAGTGGGGCCCGCTGCTCCCCTTTCCTGACGAGCAACCTTATGCGCTGCGCTGGATTGCGCATCAACCCTATGCGGTAAACTTTAATCTGCGGCAACTGGAAGTCACCACTGGCGCAGCCGAGGCCTTAGCACTGGCACCGACTATCGGCATTCCGGCACAGAATCTGTTAGTCGCAGATGCCGCCGGCAATATCGGCTGGACAATGTTTGGCCCGATCCCGGAACGTCAGGTCGCCGACTGGGACACCGCTCAGACCTGGCATCAGGGCAGTAATTTTTGGGGAGAGATACTGCCAGCCGACGCTTATCCCAGCATCCTCAACCCGGACTCCGGCCATCTCTGGTCTGCTAATGCCAGAACCATAGGGGGAGATGCCTATCATCTGATTGGCAACGGCGGCTATGATTTAGGTGCCCGTGGCCATCAGATCGCCAGCAGCCTGCAACAGTTAAATGACGCCGACGAAAATGCCCTGCACCGTATTCAACTCGATCATCGCGCTGTGCTGTTAAGCCGCTGGCAACAGCTGCTGTTAGCCGAGCTCAGCCCTACTGTGGCGGAAGAAACGGGATTAAGCGATTTTCGTCAGTATATTGCCGAATCCTCAGATTACGCCGCACCGGATGCCATAGGTTATACCCTGCTGCGGCAATTCCGGCTTAGCATGCTGGAGCTGACCTTTGCCCCCATAGCTGCATTACTGGAACAAGCCGGTGCCCGCAGCAGCGATCTAAAATATTCGCTGGAAACCCCGTTTTGGCTGCTGTGGCAACAGCAGCGCCCGGATACCTTACCGGCGGCATATAGCAGCTGGCAGGAGCTGCTGTTAAGCGCCGCTCGGGATAGCCAACAGAAGATCCTGGCGCAGTATGGCAGTTTGCAGCAGGCCAACTGGGGCAAACGCAACAGTGCGCGCATCGAGCATCCGCTGGCTTCAGCCATACCACTGCTCGGCCGCTGGCTGAATATGCCAGCCACGCCGCTCGCCGGCGACAGCCATATGCCGCGGGTACAGCATGCGGCCTTTGGCCAATCGCAACGTATGGTGGTGGCTCCCGGTCAGGAGCAAAACGGCATTCTGGTGATTCCGGCCGGGCAATCCGGGCACCCGCTGTCGCCCTTTTACCGGGCGGATCATCGTTACTGGCAAGCAGCGATAGCGCTACCCTTTTTACCGGGGCCGGAAAAATATCAGCAACAGTTGCTGCCGGCCCCTTGACTTTGGCCATCCAGACGGATTATGGTGCTGATATGAAAACAGTATCAGTTGTGCTCGGTTTTTTTAGCTTTACCACCTTAGCGAGGAGGTAGCTGACCGTGCGCGCGTGTTAAGCAGAAACCTCCCAAGCCGGGAGGTTTTTTTTTGAATCGTTTTTAGTAGTTATCAGCACAGAGGCCGTTATGGAATTAGATCAGATCAGAACCGCGATCAGCGATACCGATCAGCAGTTATTGGGGTTACTGGCAAAAAGGCGTGCACTGGCATTGGCCGTCGCCGAAGCGAAATTATCGCGGAACAAGCCCATTCGCGATCAGAAGCGGGAACAGGAATTATTACTGTCGCTGATTGAGCAAGGTAAGCCGCTGGGACTGGATGCGCAGTATGTGACACGAATTTATCATGTCATTATCGAAGACTCAGTGTTACAGCAACAAGCCAAAGTGCAGGGCCAGTTAAATGGTGAACATACCCCGGCGGTAAGGGTAGCCTTCCTCGGCGGTCAGGGCTCTTACAGCTACTGGGCAACGCAAAAATACTTTACCCGTCGCGCCGAGCGGATTATTGAACTGGGCTGTGACAGCTTTAATGAAATTGTCAAAGCGGTGGAAACCGGCCATGCCGACTATGCGGTATTGCCGATTGAAAATACCTCATCCGGTTCTATTAACGAGGTGTATGACTTATTGCAGCACACCCGCCTATCAATAGTTGGTGAGTTAACCCATCCGATCGAGCACTGCTTGCTCGGCCTGCCCGGTACTGACTTAAGCAAAGTACGCCAGGTCTGCTCCCATCCGCAGGTCATTGCCCAGTGTAGCCAGTTCTTACTGGGGCTGACTAACGTTAAAATTGAATACTGTGAAAGTTCATCCGCCGCCTTTGCCAAGGTAAAAGCCTTACAGGACCCCACTATTATCGCGATTGGCGGCGAAGAAGGTGGCAAACTCTATGGCCTGGAGGTATTAACCCGCGAGCTGGCGAATCAGAAACAAAACGTCAGCCGCTTTATTGTGGTTGCCCGTAAACCGGTGCAAGTGGCAAAAGCGATCCCGGCCAAAACCACCTTTATTATGTATACCGGCCAGCAACCCGGTGCTTTGGTTGAAGCGCTGCTGGTGCTAAAGCAACATGGCATCAGTATGAGCAAACTCGAGTCACGCCCTATTCCGGGTAATCCGTGGGAAGAGATGTTTTATGTCGATGTCAGCGCCAATCTGAATGACTACGCCATGACGCGCGCGCTGGAAGAGCTGAACAATCTGACCAAGTTTGTCAAAGTGCTGGGCTGCTACCCGAGTGACGAAGTCACGCCAACCGAGATCCAGGCATAAGTCTGCATAGCCAGGCCTGAACAGCCAAGCCTTAACAGAGAAGATCGAGGGCAGCCCAGAGGCTGCCCTCACTGTATCAGAACAGGATCTGCTGGCCCTGCTCCGGGATCTGCGCCTGAATCCCCGCCTCAGCCAGCACCTCTTGCAGCACCTGCTGTGCCTCAGGTTCACCATGCACCAGATAGAACTCGGGCGCACCGCCAATGGCGGTGGCCCAGCGTACGAGCTCAGTTTGTCCGGCGTGCGCAGAAAAGCCGCCAATGGTATGCAATTTGGCTTTTACCACTGTATCCTGCCCGAAAATTTTCACCCGCTTTTCACCATCCACCAAACGCCGGCCGAGCGTGCCTCTGGCCTGAAAACCAACAAAGATGAGATGGTTAGTGTTTTTCCATAAATTATGTTTCAAATGATGTACGATGCGCCCGCCATTACACATGCCGCTGCCAGCGATAATAATAGCGCCATGAGTCACCCGGTTGATTGCCATTGAGTCTTCGACGGTTTCAGACACTTTCAGCATCGGTAACAACTGCTCCAATGTCATGCCTTTCTTATAACCAATCTTGTCCAAATCACTTTGCTCAAGTCGGTGCAGATACTCGCTATAGATCCGGGTGATGCTAATCGCCATCGGGCTATCCAGAAATACCAAACGTTGCTTTAGCCGCCCCTGACGGTGCAATAGTGCCAGGTAATACAGAATTTCCTGCGAGCGCCCCAGGGCGAAGGCCGGAATAAACACATTACCGCCATCGTTATAGGCTTGCTCTAACGCGGTCGCAAACTCCTCAATGGTATTATCCAGCGGTTGATGGTTACGATTGCCATAGGTACTTTCCATCAGCACAATATCGGCCTGGTCAATCTCGGTTGGTGCCGGCAGCAGTACAGTCGCGGGATTCCCCAAATCACCGGAGAACACCAGTTTTTTCATCGCCTGCTTACCCTTTAGCCAGAGCTGCACTATGGCCGACCCCAGAATATGGCCGGCATCAGCAAACTCCAGCTCAACGCCCTGCAGCGGAAAGGCCCTTTTGTTATAGCCCAGCACCCGCACTAAGTCACTCACCCGTTCAGCATCTTGCAGCGACATCACCGGCTCATAAATCTTCTTACCGGCACGGGCGGCTTTGCGGTTTTGCCATTCCAGATCTTTTAAATACAAATTGACGGAGTCCTTTAACAGCACCGGTAACAGTTCGGCGGTGCCCGGAGTACAGTAAATATTGCCGCCAAAGCCTTTCGCCACCAGCAAAGGCAATAAGCCGCTATGATCAATATGCGCATGCGACAGGATGACGGCATCTATGTCCTTTGGTTTAAACGGGAAGCGGAATTTGTGCCATTCTCTGACCTGATCCGCGCCCTGCACCATGCCACAATCGAGTAAAAACTGTTGTTGATTCATCTTTAACAGATAACAGGAACCGGTGACCTGCCTGGCGGCGCCGATAAAGGTTAAACTGGCATTAACTGGCATGGTTAATTTCCTCATGGTTCACCGCGCTAGTTTGCGGTGCTTGTTGGGGTCCATGCAATTTGGCAAGTGCCAGCATAGCCCGGGTTAATTGTTGGTTAAAACGACGCAGCTCGGCAAAACGCAACAGCTGATCGCCGCCAGAGTCATTACTTAAACGTTCGGTCAGCACCAGCAGATACAGCTGTTCTTTCAATTTTTGCCGTTGCCGCATCAAATCACGATAACAGCTACGGATCTGCTGTGCTGCATCCGGCCAATGTGCCGAACTGAGTTGTTGCCATAAAGTCTGTTCTGGCACAAAGGCTTGCGGATCGCGCTCGGCTTGCTCTGCTAACTCAGGTAGTAACTGTAATGTCATTTCTAACCTTAGCTGATTTTTGATTAGTTCGTTTAGCGCGTGCGATTCCTGCTCTGCCAGCTGGCTTTTGCCCAACAAGGTTAAATAGTGACTGATCTCACTTTGTAGCTGCCGGATCTGCTCAATACTCTGGCTTGATAATGTCTTGCCCTGACTTAACAGCAAAGCCTGACCGCTTATCAATTGCCCAACCCTTAAACTCTCCATACTCAGGGTCTTAATGGCTACTGCCGGAATACTCAGGCTGGAGGTATCCAACACTCGTAATTGGCCGGCTTTTTGTGCCCGAAAGCGGCTATTTAAAAACTTTACCAACCTGCTGGTCAGCGGCCACATCAGCAGCACGCCTAAAATATTAAATAAGGTATGAAACAGCGCCAAGCTAAGCGCCGGATTCGGGTCGTGAAACAGCGCGCTCTGTAGCAGGCTGATTAACCACAGCAAGGGCGTCAGGATAATGATAGCGACGACACCGGTTACCACGTTAAAGATCACATGTAGCATGGCTAACCGCTTGGCTTTTGCCGTCGCAGCTAAGGTCGAGATAATGGCGGTAGAGGTAGTGCCTAAATTTGCGCCGATCACAAAGGCAGCCGCCACTGACAACGGAATAACCCCAGTTGAGGTCGCAGTAATAACCAGCGCCAGTACCGCAATTGAAGCCTGCATCACCACTGTCAGCAAGGTGCCAATTAACACCCCGAGTAACAGGCCCCAGGCACCAAGCTCACTGAGCAGGGAAAACTCAATATCAACAAAGACGGTATCAAAGCTGTCTTTTAAGTAAGCCAGCCCCAGGAAAAACAAACCGAAGCCAACCAATGCCTCACCAAAACCTTGTCGCCGAGCCGATTTTGCGAAGAGTTTTAATAAGGCCCCCACGCCGATCAGCGGCATCGCCAGCGCATCAATTTTAAATTGCATGCCGACTAACGCCACAAACCAACCGGTCAGGGAGGTGCCGACATTACTGCCATAAATGACAAAAGCAGCATTTTGCAGCGACAAGATACCAGCATTGACAAAGCCGATGGTGGTAACAGTAATTACGGTTGAGGATTGCACGGCGACGGTGGCGGCCGTACCAAATAGCAAGCCCTGCCAGGATTTTTGCGTGCCGCGCTCCAGAAAATGCATCAGCGCCTGGCCGGCGGCGGCCTTCAGGCCCTTACTCAGCCAGTCCATTCCGAGCAGAATCAAGCCCAGAGCGCCCAGGCCAATTAAAATATCCGTCAATACTGCCTCCCTGTTACCTATCTATGTTATAACCCAACTTTACAACGTCTTAGCTGTTTTGTATCAAGAAAATGTCTGACTTTTTAAAAGGACCTTGTGATGACTGAGCGCAACGCTTTATCGAAACGCCACTTTGCTACCGCCCAAGAGTCGTTAGATGCCATCTCCCGACTACAGGACCATGATTCCTACAAACTGGCCTTTGCCGATACCGGCTTTTTAATGCAGGATGAGCTGCGGCATGTCCGGTTGCAACTGGAGTATCTGAAACCGCAACTGGTACTGGAGCAGCATCAAATTAATGCCACCATAGTGGTATTTGGCAGCGCACGTTTCCTGGCACCTGCTGATGCAGCAAAGCAGCTGTCGGACGTGAAACAGTATGTTATTACAGAGCCAGATAATCCGGCTGCTATTCATGCATTACAGCAGGCCGAACGCGATCTTAAGAATAGTCGCTATTATACTGCGGCGCAGGAATTCGCCCGTCTGGTCACTCAGCATAGCTGTCAGCATCCTGACTGCGCGCTGACCATTATCAGTGGTGGTGGCCCGGGTATTATGGAGGCGGCAAACCGCGGCGCCATGGAGGCTAATGGCAAAAGCATCGGCTTAAATATTGTGCTGCCGAAAGAGCAGCACCCTAACCCCTATATCACCCCGGAATTCTGTTTCCAGTTTCATTATTTTGCCATTCGCAAAATGCATTTCCTGCAACGGGCGCGGGCGCTGGTGGCCTTTCCGGGTGGCTTTGGTACGCTAGATGAGTTGTTTGAAACCCTGACCCTGATCCAAACCAAAAAAGCCGAACGGGTACCGGTGATTCTGTACGATAAAGCTTTCTGGCAACGTTTGATCAATTTCGAGATGCTGGCAGAAGAGGGACTGATTAGCCCGCAGGACCTGGAACTGATTCAGTATGTCGACAGCCCTGAGCAAGCCTGGCAGGTGATTTATGATTTCTATCAGTTGGGTATATAACGCCAGTAATTTCGGGCGCTAACTGCGCCCGTCTGCTGCTTTTTGCAGTAATTGCTTACTTTCCTGCAGAAATTGCTGCGCCAGCTCGCCGAAGAACTGCTGGCCCTTGGCAAATTCCGCCATTAAACCGGCTTTATCCTGTACTGCCAACAAGCCCAATAGCTGAGTAAAACGCTGCTGATAACGCTGCAGCAACGCCGTCACATCAGCCGATGACAGCATAATATCGGCATAAAGTTCAGCATTCTGCGCAAACAAACGCCCCACCATCGCCAGTTCCAGCCGGTAAATCGGTGAACTGAGTGCCAACAGCTCATTTAAATCAGCCTGCTCTTCGGCTAGATGCACACCATAGACCAAAGAGGAAAAATGCCGCATCGCCTGGATCAGTTGCATGGCGCTATCATGTTCTTCTGCCGCTTTGGTCGTCAGCTCCGCGCCCCAGATCACCAGTTGCTTTAATAACCACTGATAGTCTTCCGGCTGCCGGCCGTCGCAGACTACGACGACTTGCTTAATCAGGTTATTGATGTCCGGACCAAACATTGGGTGTAAGCCAACGACAGGCCCGCTATGCTGTGCCAGCATCGCTTGCAGCGGCCGCGCCTTAATACTGGTTAAATCGGCCAGTACGCACTGCGCAGGCAGTGTCGGTAACTGCGCAATCACCTGCTCGGTCAGCGTAATAGGTACCGCCAGTAATACCAGGGCGGCATCCTGACATAACTGGGCCGCCTGCGGCCAGTCCTGAGGTTCCAGTATTGCCACCTGATAGCCGGAGCGTTGAAACAAGCTGACAAAACGATTGCCTAAGGCCCCGGCGCCGCCGACCACCACCACCTTGCCGCCACTGGGCCGGCAACAGACAAAGTGCTGATCCTGGGTGGCATAAGACTCGCGCATCACCCGGCGTAATAAGTCCTCAACCAATTCCGGCGAGACGCCTTGCGCCAGCGCTTGCTGTCGTCTGGCGGCAAGTAATGCCTGCTCCCGCTCCGGTACATAGACCGGCAATGCATAGTGTTGCTTCACCTGCCCAACCTGGGCGGTGACTCTGGCCCGGCGCGCCAATAGCTCGACGAGCTCACTGTCCAGCTGATCAATTTGCTCTCGCAGCGGCTGTAACGCCGCTGCAGCTGCATCACTGGGCTTCACCTTAGGCCACCGCCGCCAGTTGCCGCATTTGTTGCGCTAAACTGTCCAGCAAATCCGCTGTTGTTGGCCAGTCAATACAGGCATCCGTGACTGAGACACCGTATTTTTCCGCTTTGCCATTAACGATATCCTGCCGCCCGGCCTGTAAGTGGCTTTCCAGCATAATGCCGATAATGGCATTATTGCCGGCCAGGCGCTGCGCCAACACCTCTTGTGCCACCTGCGGTTGCCGGTTATGGTCCTTATTGGAATTGCCATGGCTACAGTCTACAACAATGCCGTGCGGTAAATTAAGTTTATTCAACTGCGCCAACGCAGCCTCGATGCTGGCGGCATCATAATTAGGTTTGGCACCACCACGCAGGATAATATGCCCATCCGGATTACCGGCGGTTTGGATCAGGCTGACCTCACCTTTTTGGTTAATGCCAAAGAAGGTATGACCGCTGGCAGCCGACTGCAGGGCATTAAGTGCGACGCTTAAGCTGCCATCAGTACCATTTTTAAAACCTACCGGCATCGACAAGCCGCTGGCCATTTCACGGTGAGTTTGCGACTCCACAGTGCGGGCACCAATCGCCGCCCAGCTAATCAGATCCGACATATACTGCGGGCTGATCGGATCCAAGGCTTCGGTCGCCACCGGCAATTCCAGCTCGACCATTTTCAATAGCAGCTCACGGCCCCAGGTTAAGCCGGTCTCTAAATCGAAAGAGTCATCCAGGTGGGGGTCGTTGATAAAGCCTTTCCAGCCGACTGTGGTACGGGGCTTTTCAAAGTATACCCGCATCACGATATACAAACTGTCCTGATAGGCTAACTGCAGTGCTTTTAACTTATTGGCATATTCAATGGCGGCAACAGGATCATGGATTGAACACGGACCTGTTACCACTAACAGACGTTTGTCACGGCCGTGAATAATATTGGCGATATCAGCGCGGGCTTTGGCAACAAAGTCCGCGCCTTGCTCCGATAACGGCAATACCCGTTTTAATACAGCCGGCGAACTTAAAGGTTTCTGCGCCACTATGCGCAGGTCATCGACGATCATGGACACGATTGAGCTCCTTTGCAGTGCCGCAGAGACTAAGCATAGGCAAGAATCTGGGCTGTGCCGCTTGCTGACGCAAAAAAGCGTTATCTTCCGCCCTCTGTGCTAAGTAAGCTGTGCAAAACCCAACTCAAACCCGTAAACTTATTTATACAGCACGTATCTATAAAATTACAATAGGCTGGAGTGTACGGATAGATGGCTATTAGGTCAACCCTGCAAGGCAATAAAAATAAGGAAAACCCAGCTTTAGCCAGGAAAATAAAATGTACACATATTTTTACAGTGAAGCTAGCAGAATAGCGAATTCAGATAATTAACAGCGAAAAGGGTTATAAACGTTGTAAGATTTTTTGATAGGCCAGCGAGATACGGACAAAGGTGGTTTTATCACCGCCCCGATCCGGATGATGTTTTAGCGATAAACGCCGAAAGGCCTTTTTCAGCTCGCTCAGGCTGCAGGGCCAATCCAGTTGTAGCAGCTGTAACGCCTCTTCATCATTGAGCTGGATCACGCTACTGCTAACGCCATGGCGCTGCTGATAATACTGCCAGAAGCTCGCCAGTCGTTTACTTAATGCCACCGGCGTCATCCGCCAATAGTTTTGCCAGTCGGCATAATAGGCTGCCTTGCTGTCGGTAAGCAGCGGTAGATGGTCTTGCCAGGGCGAAATTTTAATTCGTGCCAGGCCAATATCCAGATAAGCGGTACTGCTGAGCGCCCAACGCTCTGCCAGTCGGTACAGCAAGTGATACAGCACAAAATGGCGTTGGAATAGCGCAAATTGGCTGTCTTGAATGGTACTAAGGGGTTTTAAATCCAGCAGGGTTAACAGTTGTTGCTCGGTCAGCTCGCCAAAACGGCGTAACAGGATCTGCTCCAACCGAAGCTCCAGTTGTTGCAGCTGAGTGGGATTAAGCGGTGCTGTAGCAGTCAGTTCTGCCATAAAAAAACAGGGCCGGCATAGTGCCGGCCCTTAACAGCTTAGTTAAGCTTTTCGCGGATACGCGCTGATTTACCTGAACGATCGCGTAAGTAGTAAAGCTTAGCACGGCGAACGGCACCACGACGTTTAACGGTGATGCTGTCTACCAGCGGGCTGTGCGTCTGGAATACACGCTCAACACCTTCGCCATTAGAGATTTTACGTACGGTGAATGAAGAGTGCAGACCACGGTTACGCTTGGCGATAACAACGCCTTCGTAAGCCTGTAAACGGGTTTTGTCACCTTCTTTAACTTTAACCTGAACCACTACAGTGTCACCTGGAGCGAATGCAGGAACGTCTTGTTTCAGTTGTTCCTGTTCAAGTTGCTTGATGATGTTTTGGCTAACTTTGCTCATAACAATCTCACTTTACCTGGAGTTAACTATCTTGCTGCTGCAACGCCTGGTATTCCTGTTGGAATTCTGCCAGTAACTTGCGTTGCTCCTTAGTCAGAGCCAGGGAATTTAACATATCCGGCCGTCTTAACCAGGTTCTACCGAGAGCCTGTTTCAGACGCCAGCGTCTAATTTCTTCATGGTGCCCACTCAGCAATACGGCGGGTACCTGTTTGTCTGCTAACACCTCAGGGCGGGTATAATGTGGACAATCCAACAAGCCGGCTGCAAACGAATCCTGCTCAGCAGATAAATCATGTCCCAAAACCCCGGGCACCAGTCGCGACACGGCATCAATTAATACCATTGCCGGCAACTCGCCCCCACTTAGTACGTAATCGCCGATTGACCATTCTTCGTCAATTTCGGTTTCGATCACGCGCTCGTCAATTCCTTCGTAACGGCCTGCTACCAGGAGCAGTTTCGGGTGTTTTGCCAGTTCAGCCACACCTTGCTGGTCTAATTTACGGCCTTGCGGCGACAAATAAACCGTATGTACCTTATCCCCTGCTGCGGCTTTCGCCGAGCGAATGGCATCGGTCAGTGGCTGCACCATCATCAGCATACCGGGGCCGCCGCCATAAGGCCGGTCATCAACAGTCCGATGTTTGTCCGTGGTAAAATCCCGCGGGTTAAAACACTCGAGCCGAACAATGCCCTGCTTTACAGCCCGACCAGTGACACCGTATTGCGTAATCGCCTGAAACATCTCCGGAAACAGTGAGACAACGCCCACCCACCTTGGTTGTTCCTGCATTAAAACGCCGGGTCCCAATCTACTGTGATTTGCTTCGCGGTTAAATCCACCTGCTTGATCACGGTCTGATCAAGATAGGGAATTAAGCGCTCACCCTTACCAAAGGCATCAGTCCGGTTGGCTTTCACCACTAACACATCGTTAGAGCCGGTTTCCATTAAGTCGGTTACCACGCCCAGATCGTAGCCTTGCTCATTCACGACTTTTAGATCCATCAGATCTTTCCAGTAGTACTCGCCATCGTCCAGCGCCGGTAAGGCGTTGGCGGCAACCGCGATTTCAGCATTGACATAAGTCTGCGCCTGTTCCCGGACATTAATGTCAGTCAGTTTGGCAATTAAGCCATTACTATGCCGTTTCCAGCTGCTGACTGTTACTGTCTGCCAGTTACCCTGAAATTTGACCTGCCAGGGTGTGTAATCAAAAATCCCTTCCGGGATGTCCGTGTAGGAGTTAATTTTTAGCCAGCCATTGATGCCGTAAACCGCACCAAACTTGCCAAGTACTACAAAATCTTTTTCACTCAACAGTGACAACTCCACACGCCTTGCTAATTAAGCAGCTGCTTTCTTAGCGTTTTTTACCAGAGTGGCCACGCGATCACTCAGTGCAGCACCTTGTGCTACCCAGTGGTCAACGCGATCCAGGTCCAGACGCAGTTTCTCTTCAGTACCGTTGGCGATTGGGTTAAAGAAACCCACGCGCTCAATAAAACGGCCATCACGAGCAAAACGGCTGTCCGCTACCACAACTTGGTAAAATGGACGCTTTTTCGCGCCACCACGTTGTAAACGAATAGTTACCATACCGTCCTCTAATTTCAATCGTTCAGGTTTTAAAAAATAACAAAGCCCGCAGTCGGACTGCAGGGCTGCTGCATTGTACGGATTTTTGCCGCGAATGCAAGGCATTTCGCGGCCTGGCAACCCATCAAGCCAGGCTTAGCGTGGCGGTAACATACCGGGTGGTAACTTGCCGCCCATGCTGCGCATCATCTTCATCAAACCGCCTTTGCCGCTCATTTGCTTCATCATTTTCTGCATCTGGGTAAATTGTTTCAGCAGCTGATTGATCTCCTGCACCTTGGTGCCGGAGCCGGCCGCAATCCGCTTTTTGCGTGAACCTTTTAGCAAGTCCGGAAATTCCCGCTCTTTCGGCGTCATCGAATTAATAATGGCTTCCATCCGCACAAACTGCTTTTCATCTAACTGACCGGCGGCACCGGCCGGCAGATTTTTCATCCCCGGCAGCTTGTCCATCAGTGACATCATACCGCCCATGCTACGCATCTGTACCAGCTGCTCGCGAAAATCTTCCAATGAAAAGCCTTTGCCTTTCATCATCTTCTGCGCCATTTTCGCGGTTTTTTCTTTATCGACCTTCTGCTCAAGCTCTTCAATCAGGCTCAGCACATCGCCCATACCTAAAATGCGCGAGGCGATACGATCCGGATGGAACGGCTCTAAGGCGTCGGTTTTCTCACCGGTACCGATAAACTTAATTGGCTTGCCGGTAATATGGCGGATAGATAAAGCGGCACCACCACGGGCATCACCATCGGCTTTGGTTAAGATCACCCCAGTTAATGGCAGGGCTTCGTTAAAGGCTTTGGCCGTATTAGCCGCATCCTGACCGGTCATGGCATCGACCACGAACAGGGTTTCAATCGGCTTTACCGCGGCATGCAGCGCCTTGATTTCATCCATCATCTCGCTGTCGACATGCAGACGACCGGCGGTATCGACCAGCAGCACATCAAACATCCGGGTTTTGGCATGCGTGATGGCAGCATTAACAATAGCAACCGGCGCCTGCGAGATGTCGCTGGGGAAAAACTCAACATTGACCGCTTTGGCCAGGGTTTCCAATTGTTTAATTGCGGCAGGCCGGTAAACGTCAGCCGATACCACCAACACTTTTTTCTTTTTCCGTTCGGTCAGAAACTTTGCCAGCTTACCAACAGAGGTGGTTTTACCTGCCCCCTGTAAACCCGCCATCAGAATCACCGCCGGCGGTTGGGTATTAAGAGCCAGCTCTTCATTCGCCTCGCCCATGGCTTCTTCCAGGGCTTTACGGACGATTTTCAGAAATTCCTGCCCCGGGGTCAGACTCTTGCTGACCTCCAGACCAACAGAGCGCTCTTTGATCTGGTTGATAAAGTCTTTAACAACCGGCAATGCCACGTCAGCTTCGAGCAGTGCCATTCGCACTTCCCGTAGCGTTTCTTTAATATTGTCTTCAGTAAGACGACCACGACCACTAATATTTTTCAGGGTCCGGCTTAAACGATCTGACAGATTTTCAAACATAGCGGAGATCCAATTCGGTAATTGCGCCGATTATAGCGCGTTGTACTGTTATCGTCAGCCTTAAGCGCATCTTACTGTATGCTGCTGGGCTTTACCCGAAACTTGCAATACAATAATCCACTTACTGCGTCACAGGAGTGTTAAGTATGCCGATGTTGTTACCCGCGCTGGCTTTGGTTGCCTATACGGTTGCAACTGTTACCCTGCTATTGCGGCTATTCCATCCGGCCGGGCCAAACTTTAAACTGGTTTTCAGTGCCGGCACCCTGGGTGTGGTATGCCATATGCTAAGTCTGGCGGGCAGCATCTTTACCGAGCAGGGACAAAACTTTAGTTTGTTGAACGTCAGCTCATTGGTCGCCTGGCTGTTAACCCTGGCGGTAACCCTGATTTCCCTGCGCAGTCCGGCTGTGTTGCTATTACCTATAGTCTACACCGCCGCTGCCTTACTGCTACTGGCCGGTCTGTTTATTCCCGGCACTGCACTGTTACAGCACCTGGGACAAAGCCCGGGGCTGCTGGCCCATATTGGCCTGGCCTTTAGCGCCTATGTGGTGCTGATTATGGCCACGCTGTACTCAATTCAAGTGTCTTATATCAGTTATAAACTGAAACATAAAAATTTCTCTGGTGTCAGTCGCTTTTTGCCGCCATTATTACAGGCAGAGCAACTGCAATTTCGCTTGCTGGCAGCCGGTACCGCCTTGTTAATCCTGGCACTGGCTAGTGGCGTACCCTATATGAAAAGTTGGGTCGACCATAAAACGCTGCTTAGTTTGCTGGCGCTAATTGTATTCGGAGTGCTGTGCTGGGGGCATGCCCGTCAGGGCTGGCGCGGTAGAGCCGCGGTATCTCTGACTTTAGTCGGCAGTGTTGTCCTCACCCTGGCCTATTTTGGCAGCCGCTTTGTAAAAGAAGTCCTGCTGGGCAGATTCTGAAACCGCTCTACACTTTGTCAGGCAATAAAGGTAATTAACTTTTGGACGCAATCTCAACCAGTACACTCTTTATTATTTTGGGAGTGCTACTGTTTATCTCAGCCTATTTCTCGGGTTCAGAAACAGGCATGATGTCCGTTAACCGCTACCGGTTAAAACACCTTGAAAATGAACAACATAAAGGCGCAAAGCGGGTAGCCGAATTATTGGACCGGCCAGATCGGCTGATCGGTTTGATCCTGATTGGCAACAACCTGGTGAATATCGCTGCCTCAGCGATTGCGACCATCATCGGGATGCGACTGTATGGCGATGCCGGTATTGCTATTGCAACCGTGATCCTGACACTGGTGATCCTGGTATTTGCGGAGGTCACGCCAAAAACCCTGGCGGCACTGCATCCGGAGCGGATCGCTTTTCCAAGCTCCGCCTTACTAAAACCGCTGTTAAAACTATTTTATCCGCTGGTCTGGTTAATTAACTGGATCACCAATGGCTTACTGGCCGTGATGGGCATTAGCCCGGAAAAGCATCAGGGCAACAGTCTGAGTGCGGAAGAACTCAGAACCGTGGTGCATGAAGCCGGCGCCCTGATCCCGGAGCAGCATCAAAATATGCTGGTGGGGGTACTGGATTTAGAGAATGTTACCGTAGATGACATTATGACGCCGCGTAACGAAATCGCCGGTATCGATATTAACGACGAATGGAAAGATATCGTGCGCCAGCTGGCAAACGCCCAGCACAGCCGGGTATTGCTGTATCGGGACAGTATTGACGATGCCCTGGGTTTTATTCACCCGCGGGATCTGGTGCGGCTGCTGCTTAAAGATCAGTTTAGCAAAGCAACCTTGCTACGCTCTGTACACGAAATTTACTACATTCCGGAAGGCACCCCACTTAATACGCAACTGCTGAAATTTCAAAGTACCAAGGAACGTATTGGTCTGGTAGTTGATGAATACGGCGATATTCAGGGGCTGGTAACGCTGGAAGATATTCTGGAAGAAGTAGTGGGAGAATTTACGACTGATGTCATCGAAGATAACCACGAGGAAATCATTCAACAGCCAGACGGTTCCTACCTGATCGACGGCAGTATTAGCCTGCGGGATTTGAACCGGCAAATGCAGCTGGAATTTCCAACCGACGGCCCGAAAACACTGAATGGTCTGTTACTGGAACATCTGGAGGAAATCCCGCAGGGCGCGATGAGCGTGAAACTAGCCGGCTATCCACTGGAAATCGTCGATGTGCAGGATAATATGATTAAAACGGTGCGGCTGGTTCTGACACGTTAGCCAGCCGCCGAAACACAGACTAGCCAAATAGCAGGCGGCGTAACCAGCCGCGCTGCAGTTCGTTCTCACAACCGTTCAATTGCTGCTGGTAAATTCGGGCTCTGTCGTCAACCTGACGCGCAGTTCTGAGCAACCAGGCCTTTTGCTGATGGCTGCCGCGCCGATAACCACCCCAGCCCTCGTGGTAGTTCAGATAAAGCCGGTAAGCATCATCTTTCGGCACCTTATTCACCTGATGGGTTTTATCGATATACCAGCCGATAAAATCCACCGCGTCCGCAAAGTTGCTGCGGCTGGCAAACAATCGACCGGTATCCTTGACATAGTCGTCCCAGGTTGGGGTTTTTGCCTGAGAATAGCCATAGGCTGAGCTCGCCCGACCATAAGGGATAAAGCCAAGAAAATAACGCATGGGCGGCCGGGCGTTGTGCCTGAAACCACTTTCCTGATACATAAAACTGATCGGCACAGCGATCGGCATGCCCCATTTGTCACTGGCACTGGCGCTGGCTTTATACCAGGAGCGGTTCTCACGAAAGATCTCGCAGATATCGCTTTTATTCTGCGGTGGCGGCGTCGCACAGCCAGTTAGGGCCGCGGAAAAACCTATAGTGATCAGGAGTTTATTTTTTTTAATCTTTTTTTGAACTATCAGCATAAGGGGGATTCTAACAAGGTGCATGGATGCAACCAAGTTTTTTGTTTTCCCTGGATTCTCCTTTACGGCTACCACCTGGTAGCCGTTTTTTTATCTGCTATTCGCCGGTACAAGCCGGCACTTCACGGAAATAGTCTGCCAGATACTGTTCAAAACTCAGGGTATCAGCCGCTTCGATTTGCTGCTGGCGTATTAAAGATTGCGCAGCCGCCGCAACAAAATCCTGTTCGCTGTAATACTGATATGGCTCTGCCAGTAGCTGGCTACGATAGCTTTCTGCCAACTGCCGCATGTAGGGACCATTGTCCTGCCGGGCGCTCAGCAGATGGTTGAGGATTTTACCAGACGGTGTTTGTGCTGGATCTAATAAGCTCAAGTAATACTGGCGCATTGCCGCCTGATAGCGGTCGGTCTGATACGCCTGATCCAGCCATTTGGCTATTGGCATCATATCGGCAAACAGTTGTTCAGCCCAATCCTGCATCAGGCGTGGCTGACCATCCTGCAACAGCTCCAGATTTGTGCGCCGGCCATCAGTCACCACCTTTTTCAGGTTCTGCTCAGTAACCTGCTGCTCGGCAGCTGATAACGGCGGGCTTTGCTCCAGTAAACAGTACAGTAGGAACACATCGAGAAAACGCATTTGTTCAGCACTAATACCAATACTACTGAACGGATTGACATCCAGCGCCCGTACTTCGATATATTCCACGCCCCGCTTGGCCAGGGCACAGGTCGGCCGCTCGCCCGATTCGGTGGTGCGCTTAGGACGAATAGTCGAGTAAAACTCGTTCTCAATCTGCAGCACATTACTATTCAGCTGCTGAAAAACACCATCCACCTTGACACCAATGCTCTGATACTCGGCAGAGGGCTGGGTTACAGCCGCATGCAAACCACTGATATATTCCGGCAAACTATTATAAGTAATATTTAAACTGGATTGAGCGCTGTTGGTATAACCTAAATCACTCATCCGCAGCGAGGTCGCATAAGGCAGGTAAAGCGAACCCTTACCCAGTTTCTGGAACGCATAACGCGACTGACGGCCTTCTAAAAAGGACTGACACATCGCCGGCGAGGCGCCAAACAAGTAGACAATAAGCCAGGCAACACGCTTGTAATTGCGGATCAATGACAGATACTGTGCCGAGACAAAATCTTGCAGCGTCGCGTCGTCCTGTAACAACTGCTGATACGCTTGCCAGAAGCTTTGCGGTAACGAGAAATTAAAATGCACGCCACTGATGGCCTGCATCATGCTGCCGTAACGGTTTTTCAGTCCTTGCCGGTACAGAGTTTTCATCTTCCCGACATTCGACTTTCCGTACTGTGCTAACGGGATCTGGTGCTGATCGGTAATAAAACAGGGCATACTGGCCGGCCATAACCGTTCATCACCCAGTTGTCGTAACGTAAAGCGATGAATATCCGCCAGTTGCGCCAGAGTTTGTTCAATGTCCTCACCGGCAGAGGTAATAAACTCGAGCAGTGATTCTGAAAAATCGGTGGTGATCCAGGGGTGTGTCAGGGCAGAACCCAGCGCACTGGCATGGGCGCTTTGTGCCAGACTGCCATCCTGATTAACGCGTAAGGTCTCGCGCTCGATCCCACGCTTAATACCAAGGATACTCTGCTGTAGTCCCTGCTGTTGCAGCGACGACAAAACTGCGGTGATGCTAGCGCTCAAGATGATTCCTTACTAAGAATGGCGTTCCCCAATGATTGGGGAACGCCAAGCTGATATCAAGAGGTGGAACACAAAATTGGGTATAACGCTGTGAGCCTGGTAGCAGGATCAGTTGCCGGCGTCAGTTTTTTCGGGTTTGGCGCTCTCCGCGTTAGCGGTTGTCTCATCCAGAAAATCAGCATCTTCAGAATCGCCCACCACATGCTCCAGTTTAAGTTTGCGTACGCTACGAAAGGTCGTAATGGGTCCCGAGCAGGCATAAGCAAAGAAAATGATAAATAACATTTGCGCCGGCCGTGCAGCGATAACCACAAAGACCAGCACTACCAGCAAGATCGTCAGAAAGGACACCCGATCGCGCCAGTTCAGGTTTTTAAACGAGTTGTAGCGGAAATTACTGACCATCAAAAAGCCAGCGGTGATAGTCAGTAAACCGACCAGATAGCCGTACTTATCACCATCAATCTCAAAACTGGCACCGTTCCAAACCATACCGGCCACCAGGGCAGCCGCCGCCGGACTGGCTAAGCCCTGAAAGAAACGGCCATCTGTTACGCCCAGATTGGCGTTAAAGCGTGCCAAGCGTAACGCGGCACAGGCAACATAAATAAAGGCCGCCAACCAGCCGAACTTGCCAAGATCTGCCAGCGCCCAATTATAAGCAACTAACGCCGGTGCCACACCAAAGGCCAGTAAATCAGACATGCTGTCGTATTGTGCCCCAAATTCACTTTGGGTATTGGTTAAACGCGCTACGCGGCCATCCAGGCCATCGAAGATCATTGCGATAAAAATCGCCACAGCAGCGGCTTCAAAACGACCGTTCATTGATGATACGATGGCAAAGAAACCCGAAAAAAGCCCGGCGGTTGTCAGCAGGTTAGGTAACAGATAGATCCCTTTACGCGGACTAGTATCACTGTTTTTTAATTCTGTCATAAGGCAACTTCTAAAATAACGATTACACTGATTATAAGGGACATAACATAACATGGATAGAACCATGGCAAAAGTGAAGTACATCTTTCTCGGCACCCTGTTATGCCTTGCTCCGCTGACCATCGCGCAAACGGTTTACAGCTGGCAGGACGCAAAGGGTGTGATCCATTTCTCACAACAGCCGCCCGCTGAGGGAGAATATCAGTTAGTCACGATTAAGGTCGGTAGTGGTTCTTCTGCCGTCACCGCCGTCGCACAAGGCGTAAGTTCAGGCGCAGTGCTGGATCCGGTGTTGTGTCAACAAGCCCGCGATCAGCTAACGCTGTTAAATAGTGAACAGGAACTCTTTACCAAAGAAGCCAACCAGGAGGCAGTGCGCTTACTGACAGCAGAAGAGCGCCAGCAGCAGATCCTCCTGGCGAACTTTGAGATCAAAAGACGCTGCCCGGCCACACCTTAGCCGGGCTGCTTCGCTGACGCTAATGCCGGCTCTGCACCCTAAACTGCTGACCATCGTGGTCAACCACTATCGTGCTACCCGGCAAAAAGTTGCCTTGTAATAACGCCTGTGCCAGTGGGTTCTCCAGATACTGCTGAATCGCCCGTTTTAGTGGCCTTGCACCATATAAGGTGTCAAAGCCAACCTCTGCCAGTTTCTCCAACGCCGCATCACTGACTTCCAATTGGAAGTCACGTTGCTGCAAGCGTTGCCGCAACCGCTGCAACTGAATACTGGCAATTTGTTTAATTTGCCGATCATCCAGCGGATGGAATACCACCGACTCATCCAAGCGGTTTAAAAACTCCGGCCGGAACTGCCTGCTTAGCACATCCATTAGCATGGTTTTCATTTCGGCGTAGCTGTACTCGCGATAATGCTCCTGGATCAGATCTGATCCCAGATTCGAGGTCATGATGATCACGGCGTTTTTAAAATCCACCGTCCGTCCCTGACCATCGGTCAGACGACCATCGTCCAACACCTGCAATAAGATGTTAAAGACATCAGGATGAGCTTTTTCAACCTCGTCCAGCAGGATCACTGAGTAAGGCTTCCGTCTGACGGCTTCGGTCAGATAACCGCCTTCTTCATAACCAACATAGCCCGGCGGTGCGCCAACCAAGCGGGACACCGCATGTTTCTCCATAAACTCCGACATATCGATCCGCACCATCGCATCCGGGCTGTCAAACAGGAATTGCGCTAACGCCTTAGTCAACTCCGTTTTCCCTACCCCGGTTGGCCCGAGGAATAAGAAAGAACCAATGGGTTTATTCGGATCAGACAGACCGGCCCGCGAACGGCGGATTGCATTTGCCACCGCACTGACCGCCTCATGTTGCCCTACCACCTTATCGTGCAAGGCCTCTTCCATCCGCAGCAATTTGTCACGCTCGCCTTCCAGCATTTTACTGACCGGAATGCCGGTGGATTTTGACACCACATCCGCAATTTCCTGATCGGTCACCTTATGCCGCAACAGCGTCATTTCCTGCATTTCCGCCTGCGAGGCTAAGTCCAGCTTTTTCTCCAGCTCTGGAATGCGGCCATACTGCAACTCAGACATCCGTTGCAGATCACTTGCCCGCCGTGCGACTTCCAAATCCAAGCGGGCTTGCTCCAGATCGGCCTTAATATACTGGGTGCCCTGCAATGCCGCCTTTTCGGATTCCCATACCTCATCCAGCTCGTTGTATCGTTGCTCCAGCTCGTCAATTTGCTCGCGAATACTATCGCGACGCTTTTTACTGGCATCGTCGGTTTCTTTTGCTAAGGCATTATCCTCCAATTTCAACTGGATAATACGCCGCTCTAAGCGGTCTAACTCTTCTGGTTTGGAATCCATCTGCATCCGGATACTGGAAGCCGCTTCATCAATTAAATCAATGGCTTTATCCGGTAACTGCCGATCACTGATATAGCGGTGTGACAGTGTTGCTGCCGCGACGATCGCCGGATCGGTGATCTCTACCGCATGGTGCAGCTCGTAACGCTCTTTTAAACCGCGCAGAATCGCGATGGTATCCTCAACCGTTGGCTCCTCCACCAAAACTTTCTGGAAACGCCGCTCCAGCGCAGCGTCTTTTTCAATATATTTGCGATATTCATCCAGGGTGGTGGCACCAAGACAGTGCAACTCACCGCGTGCCAGCGCTGGCTTTAGCATATTGCCGGCATCCATAGCACCATCAGCCTTACCAGCGCCAACCATGGTATGAATTTCGTCAATAAACAGGATGATCTGGCCTTCTTCTTTGGCAACTTCGTTCAGTACTGCTTTTAACCGCTCTTCAAACTCACCGCGATATTTGGCCCCTGCCAGCAGCGCGCCCATATCCAGTGATAATACCCGCTTATCTTTTAAGCCTTCAGGAACTTCTTTATTAACAATGCGCTGCGCTAAACCCTCTACGATGGCGGTTTTACCGACACCGGGTTCACCAATCAATACCGGGTTATTTTTAGTGCGTCGTTGTAATACCTGCACGCAGCGGCGAATTTCTTCATCCCTGCCAATCACCGGATCCAGCTTGCCGGACTCTGCTCTGGCTGTCAGATCAATGGTATATTTGCTCAGCGCCTGACGGGTATCTTCCGCATTGGCATCATCCACCTTCTGACCAGCACGGATTTGCTCTATCGCAGCACTGACCTTGTCTTTATTTATCCCCAATAACTGCAGAATGCGGCCCAGCTCTGATTTATCCTCAGTCGCGGCCAACACAAACAGCTCACTGGAGATAAACTGATCTTTACGCTTTTGCGCCAGCTTATCGCATTGTTGTAACAGCTGAGCTGTGGCTGCTGATAACTGTAAGCTACCGGCATCACCTTCTACTCTTGGCAGACGCTCTATCGCCTGGCTGACTTTTGAGCGCAGTTCATTAAAGTTTACCGCCAGCTTATTTAATAATTCGCGTACGGTGCCGCCTTCCTGATTCAGTAAGGCAAACATGATATGTACCGGCTCGATAAACTGTTGATCACGCCCCAGTGCCAGCGATTGCGCATCGGCAATGGCTTCCTGAAACTTACTGGTGAATTTATCTAAACGCATTGGCAGGCTCCCGCTCTTACCCTAACTATGATGTGTAATAAGATTGGGCGCTGTTGTGGATTTTTCAAGCAGCGAACGTCAAAAAATTGACTTGCATCAACTTAGCGCGTCTACCTCAGGGTTCTAACCAGATAGCGCTGGCCTGGCGGCCGGTTTGACCATCACGCCGGTAGGAGAAAAAACGTGCTGAGTCAGTAAAGGTGCAATACTCTGCACCATAGATGGCTCTGACTCCGGCACGCTGCAGCCGCAAACGGGCCAACGCATAGATATCTGCCAGATACTTGCCGCCAGCTGAGCCGGTAAAAGCGGCTTCAGCCTCTGGCATCATCGCCACAAAGGCCTGACGCACCTCAGCGCCAACTTCAAAAGCCGCCGGCCCAATTGCCGGCCCGAGCCAAACCAATAACTCTGCTGCCGGAGCCTGAAAATGCTGCAGGCTTTGTTCAATCACCCCGCCAGCAAGACCACGCCAACCAGCATGCACCGCGGCGACTTCGGTGCCGGCTGTGTTACAAATTAACAACGGCAAACAGTCTGCTGTCATCACCAGACAAACCTGTCGTGGCTGTCTGCTGTAGCTGGCGTCTGCAGTCGGTAATGGCTCAGGCGAGTGCAGCGGTAAAGTTAGCACCTGATTGCCATGCACCTGATTCATCCATGTCGGAGCTGCCGGCAGCCGGGCCAGTTGTGCAAAACGCTGGCGATTAGCACTGACGTTGACAGCATCATCCCCAACATGCCCACCAAGGTTCAAACTGGCGTATTGTCCGCCGGATACCCCGCCAAGCCGGGTTGAACTAAAAGCTTTAACACCGGCTGGCGCCGGCCAGTCAGGGTAAAGTAACTCAGATGGCAGATCAGGGCGCATAACGTTAATCAGGTCCATACTTTGACTTACACAAAGTCCATACCGTGTAACTGGGTATCGGCTTTTAAAGCGGCATTCAGTGCCACCATATCGTCCGGCAATGGCGCATGCCACTCCAGCAACTGGCCGGTTATCGGGTGCGCCAGTTTAAGCATAATGGCATGCAGCGCCTGGCGTTTAAAATTACGCATTAACTGCAATAACTGTTCGCTGGCCTGGCGTGGCGGTCTGGGCCGGCCACCATATACCGGATCGCCAACCAGAGGATGGCTGATAAAGGTCATATGTACGCGGATCTGATGCGTCCGGCCGGTTTCCAGCCGCAGTCGCAGGCGGGTATGCGCCCGGTACTTTTCCATCACTCTATAGTGGGTAACAGCCGGTTTACCATTTTCATTAACTGCCATCAGGGTTCTTTTGGTCTGGTGCCGGCCGATCGGCTGTTTTACCGTCCCGCCGCCGGTCATAGTGCCGTAACAGACCGCTTCATATTCACGGGTAATTTCCCGCGCTTGCATCGCCTCGACCAGATGCGTTTGCGCTGGTATCGTTTTCGCGATGACCATCAGGCCGGTAGTGTCTTTATCCAGCCGGTGAACTATACCGGCACGGGGAACTTCTGCAATACTCGGGCAGTGATGTAACAAGGCATTGAGTAAGGTACCGTCCTGATTGCCTGCTCCCGGGTGCACCACCAGACCGGCAGGCTTATTGATCACCAGAATATGTTCGTCTTCAAACACGATATCCAGGGCGATCGGCTCGGCGTCAAAACGTTCTTCTTCCGGCAATTCAGCCTGAATATCGATTTGCTCCCCACCCAACATTTTCTGCCGCGGAGTGGCACAAGGCTCACCGTTTACCTGCACGCTATTGGCCAGGATCCACTCTTTTATCCGCGAACGCGAATAATCGGGGAACATTTCGGCCAGAACCTGATCTAAGCGCTTACCAAAAAGGTGCTCAGGTACGATTTCTGAAAGTTTTAGCTGTTTTGTCATAACGGAAGCAGTTATCCTGTGTGCAACCCCGCGATATCTGGGGTAGAATCGCATGAGCGGGTATTTTAACGATTTTACGCCGGACTAGACAGCCATTTAGCCGAAGTAGTAACGGATTTTTACATGAAACTAAAATTTATTCTGATAGCCCTGTTAGCTGTGACCCTCACCGCCTGTGCCGGAAAACCTAAAGAAGCACAAGTTACCTCCAATCAAACGGCGCAAGCGATGTATCAGCAAGCCAAGGATGTACTGGATGCAGGCCTTTATAACCGCGCTATTGAACTGTTAAAAGGGGTTGAAAGCCGCCATCCGTTCGGCCCCTTGGCCCGGCAAGTACAGCTGGATTTAATTTATGCCTATCACCAGGCTGGCAATCTGCCGCAAGCGCTGGCAACCATTGACCGTTTTATCCGGTTGAATCCGAATCAACCGGATTTGGACTATGTATATTATATGCGCGGTTTAACCAACCTGAAGGCAGATGAAAACGCCTTTCAGGAATTTTTTGGCATTGACCGTGCCGATCGCGATCTGGCCAGCACCCGGCAGGCGTTTGATGATTTTCGTATCCTGTTAACTAACTATCCGGGAAGTAAGTATGCTGCCGAAGCCCGGGCGCGGATGGTTGCGATTAAAGATAAGCTGGCCCGGCACGAGTTACTGGTAGCAGATTACTACCTGCGCCGCGGTGCCTTTCTCGCGGCCGCCAACCGGGGTAAATATGTTGTTGAGTTTTACCGTGACTCTCCGCTGGTAGAGCAGGCTCTGGAGATTATGGTAGAAAGTTACGATAAATTAGGGCTGGATAAGCTCAGAAGTGACACCGAGCAGGTATTACGGCTTAACTTTCCACAGAATCGCCGCTTCCGCTAAGCTCAGGTAATTACACTAAGTAATACCCTCAATACAAGCGCCTCTGCCTACGCAGAGGCGTTTTGCTTTATAGCGCTTCCAAGGCCTCAGCCAGGCGTGCCACAGCGACCACTTCCATCCCGGCAATAGGTTCCTTCGGTTGATTAGCCAGCGGCACTATCGCCCGTTTAAAACCATGCTTCGCGGCCTCTTTCAGTCGTTCCTGACCACTGGGCACCGGCCGGATCTCACCTGCTAATCCCACTTCACCAAATACCACTAAATCATTCGGTAATGGCTTATCCCGAAAGCTGGAGACTAACGCCAGTAAGGTCGCTAAATCAGCGCTGGTTTCATTAACCTTGACCCCACCGACAACGTTAACAAACACATCCTGGTCCGCCATCTGGATCCCGGCATGGCGGTGCATCACTGCCAGTAACATCGCAATCCGGTTTTGCTCCATCCCCAGTGTCACCCGTCGTGGATTATTCAGTGGCGAATAGTCAACCAACCCTTGAATTTCTACTAAAAGCGGTCGGGTACCCTCCCATAGCACCATGACGATACTGCCGGATTGATCTTCCTTACCACGGGTCAGAAAGATCGCGGAAGGATTCTTTACCTCCTTCATCCCCTGGCCAGTCATGGCAAACACCCCTAACTCATTGACCGGACCAAAGCGGTTTTTATTGCCGCGCAAGGTGCGGTAGCGATTGTCAGCGTCACCATCCAGCATCACTGAGCAATCGATACAATGCTCTAATACCTTAGGCCCGGCCAGAGATCCATCTTTGGTTACATGCCCGACCATGATAATAGCGATATGATGCTGCTTGGCGAAGCGGGTTAAATACGCCGCGCTTTCCCTGACCTGTGACACACTGCCCGGTGCCGACTGAATATCAGCCAGATGCATCACCTGAATTGAGTCAATCACCATAATGCGCGGCTTTTCCTGCTGCGCCAGCTGACAGATAGTTTCGACGTTCGTTTCAGCCAACATTTTCAATTCAGACATCGGCAATCCCAGGCGCTGTGCCCGCATCGCAACCTGCTGCAACGATTCTTCCCCCGTCACATACAGTGCGCCGCCCTGTGCGGCCAGGCCGCACATAATTTGCAGTAACAAAGTACTTTTTCCGGCACCGGGGTGACCGCCGATCAGGATCGCAGAGCCCGGTACTATGCCGCCACCCAGTACCCGGTCAAACTCAGCAAAGCCAGAGCTAAAACGTGGTACATCCTGCAAGTCGACCTCATCCAGTCGCATCACACGGGCCACTGTCGCGCCGGCATAACCACCCAGCCGACTGCTACCAGCTTTCACGGCGCCCAACCGGACTTCGCTGATACTATTCCAGGCACCGCATTCAGTACACTGCCCCTGCCAGCGCATAAAGTCAGCACCACATTCATTACACACATATGCCGTTTTACTTTTTGCCATTCTTACTCCAGGAATTATTGGAAGGCACGGATATTGCTTTTAAAACTTATTAAGCTAGTTTAACCTTATTATAACCGGACGCTGCCATATTTTTGGCAACTGAATCATCAGATTATGACGTCAACAGACCTTCAGGCATATCAGGGTATTATCACCAGACTTCGCGGCATGCTGGACTTGAGCGAGTTTGAGCAGACTTTTGCTTCGGTGACCAATGGTTTACCCAAATCCAAGCAATTTCTGCTGCGAATGGAACTCAGACGTCTGGCCCAGCCCTGCAACTACTACATCGATTTGCGTGGTCATGTGGACGGAGATGTAAAGCCTTACGAATATCGGGGCAAAACCCATTATCTGGATGATCAGGCGCGGCAAATCTTTGAGCAGGGCCTGGAAGCTTACGGTAAGTATACGGTCGGCGTTTATGAAGAAGTAATGAATGCTGACAATAATTACCGGGTCAGACATCGGAAAGAAACTGACGAGCATATTCGCCATACACTACAGAACCTGCGCAAAGGTCCTCAGTTGCCTGAGCCCTCGCCTGCCGAGTCCTTTACCACGCCAGAGGATAATGCAGCACCCTCAGCGCATCGGTTTATCCGCTTCGGACACTACATTAGCCGGGCAGAGGAGCGGATGAACTTTAGCATTGAGGTGGAGATAAAACACCCCGATGGTAATAGCACCGCTATGACCACCGACCTGTCAGTATCGGGTTGCCGCTTGAAAGTACCGTTCGGGAAAACCGCAATGGCCGGCGATGTGGTCCGGCTCGCGCTGACCGGGCTAGAGCGCGAATATGCACTGGATTTGGTGGATACTTTGCAATATCAAATCCTTGAGATCAAAGAGCAGGATAAACATGCCTATTGGCGCCTGAAACGTCTGGAGCCGGAGAGAAATCCGGCATTCAATCAGTTTCTACATAGCTTTATTCAGGGCAATAAAAGACGTTATAAGCTGAATCTGGACAATATTCTCGACGGCGCCCTGACCAAAGGCTATGAGCAATACTACCTGCCCCGGCTACAAGGCCTGCCGGTTTTCCTGACCGTTGCCGAGGGCAGCCTGGCCAGTCGCTTTGCATTGACCAGCGACTATAGCAGAAGTATCTGGCACTATTTTATCGACGAGCAACAACAATCGGTACTGGGTCAGGTACTGAATGCCCGCAGACTCAAACAGCTGCTGAATAATAGTGAGCGCAGCGCAACCCTATACTGCTTTACCCATGCCGCTAAGGGAAAATTGTATTTTTATACGGCATTAGCCAGTGAACTGGCAGCTTCCAGCGAGCTGCGGCAGATGTTCTGGGGCTTCGGTGCTGGTAAACCGAGCTGGCGGGTATTTCAGTTAAGTTTAATGTCTGTGGCGGCAGAGGATGCGACCAGCAAATTTGCTTTGCCGGGAGAGCATGGGTTAGTCCAACCCTCCCCACTGGTAGCCAGTATGCTAAGAGATGTGCGTTATATGATTACGCTGGCGGATATCAGTAGTGCCTCGCAGCGGCATTATTACGCCGCGTATCGCTTTGACAGCACTAAGCTGGCCGCTCTCAATCAATTTGGCCTGAGCAAGGCCGGCAAAGTTGTCACCTGTGAAGCGATACCGGTTCACTATGTCAATTTACGCAGTGAATCACGTTACCTGTATAAAACTCAGGTTTTACTGCGCACCAGAGTGGATGACACCCCGATACCCGCTTACAGTCGCGACTTCTCTGCCGGAGGCTTGCAGCTGGAAACAGAAATAGCGGTCGATTTTAAAAAAGGCGAAGTATTACTGGTGGATTTACCTGATCTGCAAAAAATTACCAGCAAATATCAGCTCAGTGCCCTGCCTTACGAAGTGATGGCGGTGAGTAAAAACCGGACTATTATCAATCTAAAAGCCGCTAAGACGGAATCACATCTGGGCCGACAATTTTTTAGCCAGCTGATCCAAAGTAATCGCAGCAAACTGACCGTAGCGCAGGAAACCCCAAAATATCCTGGTCTATCCGAAGCCTTGCGCAATATGTATCTGCAAAGCTGCAAATCGCTGGTACTCTATGTCCATCGCTATGGGCTGCGGCACGATATCGCCGTTGTGGGTTGCGGGAACAAAGGCAATCAATTACAGGCCTTGTTGCAATTGCCACAGCAACAGCCCGCATCCGCGCCACTGAGTGTCCTGACGAAACATCCACTCCTGGAGCTAAAATTAGCCGAAAAGCTAAAGCAGATGAAACGACAGGATCCACCGTTTCATTACGAACTCTATCTGACAGTGCAACAAAACGACGACGGTAGCTTGCAACTAAGTAGCGACTTTGACTTTGAATTTAATTCGGCGGCGGAGCTGAAGCAGCACCTTGTCGATGCACTCTCGGCACATACGTTGTTAGGGTTCCGTTGCTCACTGATCCGTGCAGGTAAAATGGATCCGGAGTATTTGGCCAGGGAGCTGAATTACATCAGTATTTATGCCATTCATAAAGCCAGGGTGCTGGAAGAAGAACTCTGGCATGTCGAGGGCGTAATTGAAGGTTTTGATATTTCATCTGAACTGGTTAACCGCTTGCAGCCGGAAGCTGCACAGCAGCAGGAACTGCAGCGACAGTTTATTCTGCAGTCACTAACTGAACAAGCCAGTTTACCAACTCTGTAAAATGTTCTGCTTTAGCAGCCGCGGCAGTCAGCATCGAAATATGATCATAAGGGTGCTGATAGCCATTCGCGCGGCTTAGTAAGGTATAGCGCCCCTCTGACTGAGCAGCTTCGTGCATAAAAGCCTGCACATCCTGCGGATGGCCGAGCAGTTGGTCATGTTCCGCAGCAAAATGCCACAGCGGCGGCCAGTTTAGTTGCTGACAGGCTGCCTGATAGTCAAAACCATCACTACAATCAACAAAGGGAGCGCCCTTGATCCAGCGTACCGTATCACACAGGAATTGCGTGGGTTCATCGTCAGCACCAAAACGCCAGCGTTTAGCGGGCACATAACCATAGCGTTGCCCCAGCCAGGGCGCCAGGGTGTTCCAGCAAAGGTCGATTTTTAATTTTCGCGCCAGGCTGTTCACACTAATCACTCTTTTGGTACCAAAACAGACCTTAGCCAGCACTTTGTCCGCCAGCTCAGGAAATCGCGCCAGACTGGCCGCTGCCAGCACGCCGGCCCAGGAGTGGCAAATCAGAATGACTTTCTGCTGATGTTGCTGGTAAACGTAATTCAGTAGCGCCGGTATATCCCGGCAAATCATTTGTTGTTGATCCTGCTGCAAGCCTTCAGCTAAGCTCGGCTGTGATAAGCCCCGACCAGCAAAGTCAGCGGCGTAGCCAATAAACCCCTGCTCCGCCAGAAAGCAAGCCAGGCCTTTACCGTTCTGGCTGTAAAAAATCCGGCCATTCTCTATCGCACCGTGCAGATATAATACCGGCGCCAGAGGCGTCGCTACCGGCTGTAGCTGCCGCAGATGCAAGCGGTAAGGAGGCAGCTCAAGAAACAGCGAGCTTTGCTGATGGTTCACGGACAATCCAACAGATACAGCAGTTGTAATAAGGAACCTGTAGTAATCGCCGCGTTTGCCGCCGCCTGCACCTTCGGCTTAGCATGAAAAGCGACACCTAGCGCAGCCTCGGCCAACATCGGTAAATCATTGGCGCCATCACCAATAGCAACGGTCTGCGATGGCGCTATCTGATAACGCTGCGCCAGTTCAGTCACAACTTCAGCTTTGCGTTTCGCATCAACAATATTGCCAAGTACCCGGCCGGTTAATTTACCGTCAACGATTTCCAGCTGGTTAGCAAAGGTCGCACTCAGGCCAAGCCGCTGCTGTAGCGCCTCGGTAAAATAGGTAAAACCCCCGGAGGCAATGGCAAGCTGCCACTGATGCTGTCTAAGTTGCTGCACCAACTCCGTTAAGCCCGGCATTAACGGCAGTGTTTGTAATACAGCGGCTAATACCGACTCTGGCGCACCGGCTAACGCCTTAACCCGCGCTAACAGACTTTGCGCAAAATCCAGCTCGCCGTTCATTGCGCGGGCCGTAATCGCAGCCACTTGCTCGCCGACACCCGCCAAAGCGGCAATTTCATCGATACATTCGATTTCAATCGCCGTGGAATCCATGTCCATCACCAGCAAGCCGGGTTTGCGTAACGTCGGCTGCTGCGCCAGATAAACCAGCTGACAGTCGTGATCAAGGGCTAAACGACTGAGTAACGCCGGCGTAGGCTGATAAGTCAAAGGCAGGTGTAACCGCAGTGCTGCCGGCAGCGCCGGATGCGGTTTACTCAGGCTAAGCGTGAAGATACCTGATGGTAAGGCGAGTGCCTGCGCCAGGGTGCTAAGTAGTTCCCAACTGAAGTCACGGCCAAAACAAAGCAGTACCGGCAATTCGGGTTTAGGCGCAGCGACTTTCACCTCGCTAAACTGACCGGCATGCCAGTTAAGGTGACACTGCCCACCATAGGCTGTAACTAACTGCAGTGGCGCGAGATCATTGAACGGATTGGGCTGTACTGATGAGTTCAAGTTAAATCCTGTATTTTACTGTCTGTACTTTATTATCTGTGCTGTATCGTCTGAGCTTTAGCTATTGCGCTGTGACAACCATTCGCCTAAGCAGACAAAATGGTTAGATCTGTACGTATCTGTGCTTATCTGTACATATCTTTACTTTTCTGTACTTGGAGCAACAGGCATGGCATCCTAGCGCCTATTCAGGCGAACCGGTATTGTCGTTAAGAAATATGCAGCACCATAGCTTATCCGCTAACCCTTCTTCAAGTGTTATTACGTTGCTACAGCTGGCGCTGGCTGTACTTGGGATCTGGTTTATTCTGCACAGCTGGAGTAGTGCCCGGGCGGAAGGACAGCAGGTACTACAACAGCAAAACCAGCTGCTGATGCGTGAGACACTGAGCGCGCTGTCTCATACTGCCGGCTACTTACTGGAAAATGATCAGCTGGAAGGCTTGCAGCAACTGACACAACATATTGCAGAAAATCCGTTTTTGCATGATGTGGTGGTTTACGATGCCAACGGTGTGCGCCTGAGCTGGTCTGAAGCTAATACGCCGGCGCGTTTACTGTATAGCCCGGATCAGGCGTTACCCTTGATCCCAATGGTAGAGGAAATAAGGGTTAATCAACAATTGCTCGGCTACATTAAGGTGAGCCTGCTACATGATAAAAACCTGTTCCCGGGCTATGACTTCTGGCAGCAACTAATGCAGCAGATGCTGGGACTGTTTTTATTAACTGCCGCCATCGGCATGTTGTTAAAACGCAGCTTTTACCGTCTGATCAGCCGCTATCGTAAGCTGCCGGTCAAGCAGCAAACCTGAGTTACCGCCTCAGCGGCTTAATCTCAGCACTGTCAGGCTATTCTGCCATAGCGCCGCAGCAAGATGCTCTGGTGGCTCTGGCCGCAAATTACATAAGCTTTCAAACACCCGTCGTAATTGTGCCGGCGTATTGGTTTGCCCCTGAAAGCCAGACAGCGGCATTGCCGGTGCATCCGTCTCTAACACTAAGGCCGCAAGCGGCAGCCTTGATACCGCTTTACGGGTTTTCTCGGCACGCTCGTAAGTGATAGTGCCACCGATACCCAGTTTAAAACCTTGCTCGATAAAGGTCATCCCCTGCGCATAGCTACCCGAAAACGCATGCAGAATGCCACCAGCGGCAAAACGTTGCCGTTTTAACTCAGCCAGCAGCTGCACCTGACTTTTGCGATGATGCAGGATCACCGGCAGATCCAGACGGTTAGCCAACGTCAGTTGGGCACTAAATAGCTGCTGCTGCAGCTCGAAGGTGTCGCTATCGAGCGCAAAATCAAGGCCAATTTCACCTACTGCAGCTACCTGCCCGCGGTGCTGTTCCAGTAAGTCAGCCAGCTGTGTCACCTGCTGCAAGCTATGCTGCGCCGCCCACCAGGGATGTATCCCCAGCGCAATTTGCCAAGCCGGTTCTGTGGCGCGTAATTGCAGTAAGTCAGGCCAGGCTGCAGCCGAGACCGCCGGGATCAGCAGTGCTCTGACACCGACTAGCTGTGCCTGCTGCCAATGCTCCTGCTGCCGTGGCGCCAGTTGTGGTAAGTCGAGGTGACAGTGGGTATCAAAAAGCGCCAAGCCGCCTGATGGCAGGCGGCTTGGGTTAATTGTTGCAGAGCTAAATGAGGCCATGGCTTAATTAAGGACAAAGCCGCTCAATTTGCCAACTGCCATCTGCCTGACGCTGATACATAAAGCGATCGTGTAAGCGGTGTTCGCCCCCCTGCCAGAATTCTATTTTCGACGGCTTCACCAAAAAACCGCCCCAAAACGAGGGTAACGGCACTTCGCCATGCTCAAACTTATGTTTGATCTCGGCAAACTTTTGCATCAGGGCATGCCGGGTCGAAATCGGCCGGCTTTGTTCTGAGGCCCAGGCCGCCAGCTGACTTTCTTTGGGTCGTGACAGAAAGTATTTTACCACCTGACTACTGGGTACACGCTCGGCGGTGCCGTAAACAATCACCTGGCGCTCCAGTGGATGCCAGGGAAAGTGCAGACTGACCTTCGGATTAACCGCCAGCTCAGAGGCTTTACGGCTGCCAAGGTTAGTATAAAAGGTAAAACCACTGCTGTTGACGTCTTTTAACAGCACCAGCCGTTGCGACGGCTGGCCTGATGCATCCACCGTCGCGACACACATTGCCGTCGGATCCGGCAATTCAGCAGCAATCGCATCTTTTAGCCATTGCTCAAATTGCACTATCGGATCAGCGGCTAAATTATCCGCATCCAGCTTATCTTTGGTGTAACTACGGCGAATATCATCAATTTTCATCTTACATACGCTCCATCACCTCAATACCCAGCAGGTCCAAACCCTTGGCCAGCAGGCGGGCACTGATAATACTGAGCATTAAACGGCTATCCCGCTCAGCAGGATCAACACCATCTTTCAGGATTGGGCAGGCTTCATAGAAGGTCATAAACAAACTGGCCAGCTCGTACAGGTAGCTACAAAGTAAATTCGGCTGGGCATCCTTCATCACCTGCTGCAGCGTTTCTTCAAAGCGCAGGATTTTCACCGCCAGCAGCCTTTCCTGCTCTGCGGTCAGTACGATAGGCGCTTGGAAGCTGTCTGCAACCTCAGCTTTACGCAAAATGCTGCGCACCCGGGTGTACGCGTATTGCAGATAAGGCGCCGTGGCGCCTTCAAAAGCCAGCATCGCATCCCAGCTAAAGATATAGTCACTGGTGCGGTTCTTCGACAGATCGGCAAATTTCACCGCGCCAATCCCCACTTTACGTGCGATCTCGGCGATCTCTTGCTCCGACAGCTCGCTGGACTTTTCCCGCACCACCGCATCCGCCCGCACTACTGCCTCTTCCAGCAGTTCAGCCAGCTTAACAGTGCCGCCGGTACGGGTTTTAAATGGCTTACCATCTTCGCCCATCATGGTGCCAAAGGGGCAATGATCGTAAGCGGTGTCGGCGCGCAATAAACCTGCTTTACGGGCCGTCAGTTCAACCTGTTTAAAATGCAGCGCCTGGCGGGCATCGGTAAAGATAATAATCCGGTCCGCCGCCAGCTGATGGCTACGATACTGACACGCAGCTAAATCAGTAGTGGCATACAGGAAACCACCGCCGGTTTTCTGAATGATAAAGGGCGATGGTTTGCCTTCTTTATCGGCCAGTTCGCTTAAAAACACTACTAGCGCGCCCTGATCTTCAACCGCAATGCCAGCTGCAACCAGTTGATCAACAATCGGCTGTAGCATCGGGTTGTAGGCGCTTTCCGGTTTGATATCGGCATCGGTCAGCGTCACATTTAGCTTCTGATAGACTTCATTACTGTGCTTAACCGAGGTATCGATAAAGAGTTGCCACAGTTTTTGACAATGTGCATCCCCGCTTTGCAGTTTCACCACATAGTCACGGGATTTATCCGCAAAGCCGGCTTCATCATCAAAACGCTTTTTTGCCTGACGGTAGAATTCCTCCAGATCGGCCAGCGCGACGCTTTCCAGATCCACGCCCTCAGCCAGCTTATCTTCCAGATGCGCGATCAGCATCCCGAACTGGGTGCCCCAATCCCCCATATGGTTTTGCCGGATCACCTTATCACCCCAGAACTCCAGGGTACGAACCACGGCATCGCCGATAATGGTCGAACGCAAATGACCGACGTGCATTTCCTTCGCCAGGTTTGGTGCCGAGTAATCCACCACTACGGTTTGCGGTTGCGGATTCGCACTGACGCCCAGGCGGACGTCGCTGGCGGCTTGGGCTAATTCACCGGCCAGCCACTCAGGCTTTAAGGTCACATTAATAAAGCCAGGACCCGCGATCTCAACCTTGCTAGCCAGGTCATCCAGGGCTAACAAGGCAACCAGTTGCTCAGCCAACTGGCGTGGGTTGGTTTTTAACTGTTTAGCGGCGCTCATCGCGCCATTGATCTGGTAGTCACCAAATTCCGGCCTAGTGCTTTGTGTCACCGCCGGATTGGTCTCAGCCGGCAAGCCTAACTTAATAAAGGCGTCCTGAGTTTTATTGGCTAAAAGCTGTTTAATATTCATTACTTAACCTGTTAGTGTTCACGGGTTTTGAAGAATTTGATCTTCGGATAACGCTCCATCGCCAGGTTAAGGTTAACCATGGTCGGTGCAATATAGGTCAGGTTATCGCCACCATCCAATGCCAGGTTAGTGCTGGCTTTGTTCTGGAATTCCTGCAGCGCTTTGGCATCATCGCAATAAACCCAGCGCGCCGTGCTGACGTTTACGCTCTCGTACAAGGCATCAACGTTATATTCTGATTTTAAGCGATGCACCACCACGTCAAACTGCAGTACGCCAACGGCACCGACTATCAGATCGTTATTATCCAGCGGCCGGAACACCTGTACTGCGCCTTCTTCTGACAGCTGAACCAGGCCTTTTAATAATTGCTTTTGTTTCAGCGGATCACGCAGCCGGATGCGGCGGAACAATTCCGGGGCAAAGTTCGGGATACCGGTAAACTGCATATCTTCGCCAGTGGTAAAGGTATCACCAATTTTGATCGTACCATGGTTATGCAAACCGATAATATCACCCGGATAGGCTTCTTCCAGATGCTCGCGGTCGCCAGCAAGGAAGGTTAAGGCCTGCGGGATCAAAATATCTTTACCAATCCGGACATGCCGTACTTTCATACCTTTTTCATACTTGCCCGACACGATACGCAGGAAGGCGACGCGGTCGCGGTGCTTCGGATCCATATTCGCCTGGATCTTAAATACAAAACCGCTAAAGCCGCTCTCTGTTGGCTCAACCTTACGACTGGTGGTTTCACGCGCCTGGGGTGCCGGCGCCCAAGCCGTCAGGCCATCCAGCATATGATCGACACCAAAGTTACCCAGCGCCGTACCGAAGAATACCGGTGTTAACTCGCCTTTTAAAAATAACTCGCGGTCAAATTCATGACTGGCGCCCTGCACCAGCTCCATTTCGTCCCGCAATTGTTGCGCGAAATAGCCAAGACGTTGATCCAACTCAGGATTATCAATACCTTTGATGATATCGACATCCTGAATGGTATGGCCAAAACCCGACTTATAAAAAATCACCTCATCGCGTAGGATATGGTAAACGCCCTTAAATTCCTTACCCGAACCAATAGGCCAGGTAATAGGGGCGCAGGCGATTTTCAATACGCTTTCCACTTCATCGAGCAAATCAACCGGATCGCGGATATCCCGGTCCATTTTATTCATAAAGGTCAGAATAGGTGTATCGCGTAGCCGGGTAACTTCCATCAGCTTGATGGTCCGATCTTCAACACCTTTGGCGCCGTCGATTACCATCAAGCAAGAGTCTACGGCGGTCAGGGTGCGGTAGGTATCTTCCGAGAAATCCTCGTGACCGGGGGTGTCCAGCAGGTTAACCAGACAGTCTTTATAAGGAAACTGCATCACTGAGGTAGTAACCGAGATGCCCCGCTCTTTTTCCATCTCCATCCAGTCTGAGGTGGCATACTGGCCGGATTTTTTGCCTTTAACGGTACCGGCTTTTTGAATAAGTTGCCCGAATAACAACACCTTTTCGGTGATAGTGGTCTTACCGGCATCCGGGTGCGAGATAATAGCGAAGGTTCTGCGGCTGTCGACTTCCGCAATAAAGGCTTGATTGGTCATAATTTCCGTAACTAATAGCGCTGAGAACTTTTGTCGCAGCTGTATTGGTAAATGCCGGCTATTATAGCAGCCGTAACGGCTCACTCACAGCATCTTGAACAGCAAGCAGATGTTACAGCGGTAATGCCATTAAAACGGCGGCTTCACGACCTGCGGCATTAACGTAATAGTTGACGCGGCGGCCGGTTTCAATAAAACCATACTTTTGATACAACTGAATGGCATGCTTTGCTGATTCACGCACTTCGAGCCAGGCATCCAGCACCTGACGTTGCTGGCACTGAGCGATAAAATGCTGCAGTAACTGAGCCCCCAGCCCCTGCCCTTGCGCATCAACCCGCACACAGATATTAAACAGTTGCGCTTCGACAGCGATATGCTGGCCAAAATAGAAACCCTGTAATTGTCCCTGCAGATAGATACCAAAACTAAAGTAGCGCTCGCCAAAGCAAGAGGCAAATACCTTCTCTGACCAGGGATAAGGATTGGCAGCTTGTTCAATCAGATAAAGCTCGGCTATCTGTTTAGGCTCTAACGGGCGGATCTCAGTCATTGATATAATCACCCAGCAGTGTCCAGAGCGCGCGTTTTTGTTGAGGAGTAAATTGGAACTGGGGATCGAGCAGTAATTGTTGGTGCTGCACGCTAAACGTATTCTGCTGCGCCGCTATGCGGTAACCTTGCAAAGAGGTCAGCGTCAGACAGGTTTCCAGATCAGCAACTAGCTGACCACTCAAGCGTTCACCAGCTGGTGGCAGAGTCATTTCCGGCATAGCGAAAAAACCCTGCTTCGGCTGTAGAGGCTTAATACCGAGTTGCTGTAACAGTAATAATTGGGTCGAATTAAGATTTGTCATATCAGGAAGTGGCAGGGGCAGAGGGATTCGAACCCCCAACCATCGGTTTTGGAGACCGCTGTTCTACCAATTGGAACTATGCCCCTAGCGTTGGAGTCGCCATTATACAAAGAAGCCAACAAAGGTAAAGCAGAAAACTGCAAAGCATTATTCAAGTGCATACAAAACATACATTATGTGCGATTAAACTGCACCTTAGCATGCAGCTCAGATCGCTGCAATGCTGGTTAACTAGATTGCCAGAGCGCTGTTGTTAGGTATTGGCATTAATTCGGTTGGCTTTGCAGATAGAGGCGGCTTGGTCGTAGTGCGATGTGTCATTGATGGCGCGGATATCGCTCGTTGCTATTGGTCTGCTTTATTGTCTCGCTTGAATGTCTTTATCACTATCGCAGGATGACTCCGGTACGGCGGGCGTACCGGAGTCTGGGTGTCGTATACTCGTTTAGTTTGGCGCCTTGTTCAGAAGCCGCTCGGTCGTAGTGTGGTGTGTCATTGATGGCGTGGTTATGGCTCGTTGTTATTGGTCTGCTTTGCTGTCTCGCTTGCGTGTATTTATTACTATCGCAGGATGACTCCGGTACGGCGGGCGTACCGGAGTCTGAGTGTGGTGTCATCTTCTAGTTTGGCGCTTCGTGCAGGGCGTGCGTGGTCGTAGTGCGGTGTGTCATTGATGGCGCGGATATCGCTCGCTGTGATAAGTCCTTGATGGCGTTTGGCTTAATCTTGTCTATCACTATCGCAGAATGACTCCGGTACGGCGGGCGTACCGGAGTCTGGGTGTGGTGTACTCGTTTAGTTTGGCGCTTTGTACAGAAGCTGTGTAATCGAAGTGCGATGTAGCATGGCGACAAAAACGCCGGGAGCGTTTTTGGACTGCCGCAGGCAGGTCCCACAGGGACGAGCCACAGGGATGGGGCGAGCACAAAAACGCCGGGAGCGTTTTTGGACGTTGCGAAGCGACGGCCCGAAGGGCGAAACACAGGAGGTGTTTCGCAATGCCACACCCGGTAGGGGCTGTGGCTGGCATGGGAGAGTAGTACCCCCGCGTAGCGGATAATGCAAAAAGCCCACTCGATAGGGTAGGCCTTTTGCTTGAATGAGGTGCCTTCATGCCCCTCTCAGAGCTCGGGGCGTTCAGCCGGCGCCAAGCCAAACTGTTGGCTTGGCGTCTCCCGGCTTCACTGTACTAAGTTGCTCACCCCCTCCCTGGGGTTCGCCGCTTCGCGGCCAGCTAAAGCTGTCCCAGTTCGTTCCTGACGAACTGGTCGCATGGTATCGCCCTGCTCGAGCAGTACACCGCGTCAGAACAGCAGCCAATAAAAAAGCCCCACTCTTTCGAGTAGGGCTTTTCTATTGAATGAGGTGCCTGGCGGTGTACTACTCTCGCATGGCGAATGCCACACTACCATCGTCGCAGCTGCGTTTCACTTCTGAGTTCGGAATGGAGTCAGGTGGTTCCACAGCGCTATTGNACCAGGCAATAACTGGTTTGTCTGTTCTTTAACTTAGCAAGCTTCTAGTTCGCACACTGTAAACTTTCTTTAAAACATCTTGGGCGTTGTATGGTTAAGCCTCTCGGGCAATTAGTATGAGTTAGCTCAACGCCTCGCAGCGCTTCCACACCTCACCTATCAACGTTGTGGTCTCCAACGACCCTTTAGTACCCTCAGGGGGTAAGGGATAACTCATCTTGTGGCCGGCTTCCCGCTTAGATGCTTTCAGCGGTTATCCGTTCCGAACATAGCTACCGGGCAGTGCCATTGGCATGACAACCCGAACACCAGCGGTTCGTTCACTCCGGTCCTCTCGTACTAGGAGCAACTCCACTCAATTATCCAACGCCCACGGCAGATAGGGACCGAACTGTCTCACGACGTTCTAAACCCAGCTCGCGTACCACTTTAAATGGCGAACAGCCATACCCTTGGGACCGACTTCAGCCCCAGGATGTGATGAGCCGACATCGAGGTGCCAAACACCGCCGTCGATATGAACTCTTGGGCGGTATCAGCCTGTTATCCCCGGAGTACCTTTTATCCGTTGAGCGATGGCCCTTCCATACAGAACCACCGGATCACTATGACCTACTTTCGTACCTGCTCGACGTGTCTGTCTCGCAGTTAAGCTGGCTTCTACCATTACACTAACCGTACGATGTCCGACCGTACTTAGCCAACCTTCGTGCTCCTCCGTTACGCTTTAGGAGGAGACCGCCCCAGTCAAACTACCCACCAGACACTGTCCGCAATCCCGATCCAGGGACCTACGTTAGAACATCAAACATACAAGGGTGGTATTTCAAGGACGGCTCCACCAGGACTAGCGTCCCAGCTTCAAAGCCTCCCACCTATCCTACACATGTAGGGTCAATGTTCAGTGCCAAGCTATAGTAAAGGTTCACGGGGTCTTTCCGTCTAGCCGCGGGTATACGGCATCTTCACCGCAATTTCAATTTCACTGAGTCTCGGCTGGAGACAGCCTGGCCATCATTACACCATTCGTGCAGGTCGGAACTTACCCGACAAGGAATTTCGCTACCTTAGGACCGTTATAGTTACGGCCGCCGTTTACCGGGGCTTCGATCAAGAGCTTCGCTTGCGCTAACCCCATCAATTAACCTTCCGGCACCGGGCAGGTGTCACACCCTATACGTCCACTTACGTGTTTGCAGAGTGCTGTGTTTTTAATAAACAGTTGCAGCCAGCTGGTCACTGCGACTCTCATATGCTTACAGCGCAAGGCCTTCACACACAAGAGCGTACCTTCTCCCGAAGTTACGGTACTATTTTGCCTAGTTCCTTCAGCCGAGTTCTCTCAAGCGCCTTGGTATGCTCTACCTGACCACCTGTGTCGGTTTAGGGTACGGTCACCAATACCTGAAGCTTAGAGGCTTTTCCTGGAAGCAGAGCGTCAGCAACTTCGTCACCGTAGTGACTCGTCTCGTGTCTCAGTCTTAGAGAAGCGGATTTACCTACCTCTCCAACCTACGCACTTTCACGCGGACTACCAACGCCGCGCTTGCCTAGCTTTCTCCGTCCCCCCATCGCAGTATTGGCCGGTACGGGAATATTAACCCGTTTCCCATCGACTACGCCTTTCAGCCTCGCCTTAGGGGCCGACTCACCCTACCCTGATTAGCATGGGATAGGAACCCTTGGTCTTTCGGCGGGGAAGTTTTTCACTCCCCTTATCGTTACTCATGTCAGCATTCGCACTTCTGATACCTCCAGCATGCCTCCCGGCACACCTTCGCAGGCTTACAGAACGCTCCTCTACCACTCATCCATAGGATGAATCCGCAGCTTCGGTGGATGATTTTAGCCCCGTTACATCTTCCGCGCAGGCCGACTCGACTAGTGAGCTATTACGCTTTCTTTAAAGGATGGCTGCTTCTAAGCCAACCTCCTAGCTGTCTATGCCTTCCCACATCGTTTTCCACTTAATCATCACTTTGGGACCTTAGCTGGCGGTCTGGGTTGTTTCCCTTTTCACGACGGACGTTAGCACCCGCCGTGTGTCTCCCGAGTAGTACTCACCGGTATTCGGAGTTTGCATGGGGTTGGTAAGTCGGGATGACCCCCTAGCCCAAACAGTGCTCTACCCCCGGTGGTATTCGCTCGAGGCGCTACCTAAATAGCTTTCGAGGAGAACCAGATATCTCCGAGCTTGATTAGCCTTTCACTCCAAGCCACAAGTCATCCCCTACTTTTTCAACAGTAGTGGGTTCGGTCCTCCAATTAGTGTTACCCAATCTTCAACCTGCTCATGGCTAGATCGCCCGGTTTCGGGTCTACACCCTGCAACTATTCGCCCAGTTAAGACTCGGTTTCCCTACGGCTCCCCTATTCGGTTAACCTCGCTACAGAATGTAAGTCGCTGACCCATTATACAAAAGGTACGCAGTCACCCAACAAAGTGGGCTCCCACTGCTTGTACGTACACGGTTTCAGGTTCTATTTCACTCCTCTTACAGAGGTTCTTTTCGCCTTTCCCTCACGGTACTGGTTCACTATCGGTCAGTCAGGAGTATTTAGCCTTGGAGGATGGTCCCCCCATCTTCAAACAGGATACCACGTGTCCCGTCCTACTCGTTTTCACTATAAAGGTGTTGTCGTGTACGGGGCTATCACCCTGTATCGCTCAGCTTTCCAGATGATTCCACTAACACCAATCTAGCTTAAGGGCTAGTCCGCGTTCGCTCGCCGCTACTGACGGAATCTCGGTTGATTTCTTTTCCTCGGGGTACTTAGATGTTTCAGTTCTCCCGGTTTGCCTCCTTAACCTATGTATTCAGTTAAGGATAGTGAGTAAACTCACTGGGTTTCCCCATTCGGATATCTACGGTTCAGCGCCTCTTACCGGCTCCCCATAGCTTTTCGCAGGTTAGTACGTCCTTCATCGCCTCTGACTGCCAAGGCATCCACCGTGTACGCTTAGTCACTTAACCATACAACCCCAAAATGTCTTTAAAAGCTTAAACACCTAAGCGCTTATATTTGAATTTGCAGAGCAATCATTATCAGTGTCACGCAAGTAGTGATGGAGTTAAGCGGGGTAAACGCTGTCTCGTGCGAAGCACTGCTTCGCAAAGCGTTTACGCGAGGCCGTGGATGGCCGAGCCGGAACACACCACCAAGGACGGTACCTACTCCTTACTCGCTACTGCAACACACCAATATATGGTGGAGCTAAGCGGGATCGAACCGCTGACCTCCTGCGTGCAAGGCAGGCGCTCTCCCAGCTGAGCTATAGCCCCATGTATTGGTTGGTCTGACTTATAGCTTCGCATTTTAACCTTATGCGTCGCCTTGGTTCGTCATTCACTCAGTCATGTACCTGATGTACACTCCTTCGCTCACTCCTCAGTCGGCTCGCCTAAGCTTAAACTTCTCGCTCTAAGTCTTCTCTGGTAATTTCGTGCCAGGCAAGGCATTTTGAAGCGAAGTGTACTTAGGTACACGAGCTTTAAAATAACGCCGCATGGTGCGAAATTGGTTGGTCTGAGTAGACTCGAACTACCGACCTCACCCTTATCAGGGGTGCGCTCTAACCACCTGAGCTACAGACCAATTTTAAAGCGTTAAACTCACATTTAACGTTAAAACCGTTTGCTCTATCTCTTCCAATCAATTATTGCTTCGCTGCTCACTCGCTTATTCGGTCATGTACTACCTGTACACTCCCTCATTCGCTCACTCCGCCGCTCGCACTAAGCAAAACATCCTGCGTTAAACTCACATTTAACGTTAAAACCGTTTGCTCTATCTCATGCAATCAATCATCTGTGTGAACACTTATGAATCGTTCTAATAGGTAAGGAGGTGATCCAACCGCAGGTTCCCCTACGGTTACCTTGTTACGACTTCACCCCAGTCATGAATCACAAAGTGGTAAGCGCCCTCCCGAAGGTTAAGCTACCTACTTCTTTTGCAACCCACTCCCATGGTGTGACGGGCGGTGTGTACAAGGCCCGGGAACGTAT
>NZ_LZEJ01000023.1:55000-90393 GCF_001704375.1 Alishewanella sp. HH-ZS
AAGCCGGCGGCGCTCAGTTGTCGCTGCTGTTGTTAGTTTGCTTTTACTGACGCTTAAATTTGGCTCACTGGCAAAAAGCGCTTAAAATGCGTCTTTTGCCAGTAGTCAGAGAGTCAGATGTCATTAGGTCAGGTATTTCCCGCACAGTACGAAACTCAGCTCGCCGCTAAAGCAGCACATTTGCGCCATTTACTCGCGCAGTTTGCCTTACCCGAAACAGAAATCTTTCGCTCTGCGGTAAGCCATTTCCGGCAACGTGCCGAATTCCGTATCTGGCATAATGGTGATGACATCTATCACTGCATGTTTGACCCCGCCAGCCGGCAACCGGTTCGGGTTGACGAGTTCCCAATAGCGGCTAAGCCCATCGCGGATTTTATGCCAGTGTTATTGAAAGCCATTCAATTTAATCATCAATTGCGCTATCGGCTTTATCAGGCCGACTATCTGGCCAGCACGACCGGAGAACTTCTGGTCAGCCTGATCTATAAGCGTAAACTCGATGAGCAATGGCTGGAGGCCGCCAGGCAGTTACAGCAGGAATTGGCGCCACTCTATAATGTGCGCTTTATCGGCCGGGCCCGTAAACAAAAGCTGGTAGTTTCTGATGACTTTGTAATCGAACGTTTTAACGCGGCAGATCGGAGCATTCAGTACCAACAGCTTGAAGGCAGCTTTACCCAACCGAATGCCGGCGTGAATCAGCAAATGCTGGACTGGGCGTCAGACTGCGCCGCTGGGCTGGGCGGTGACTTGCTGGAGCTGTATTGTGGTAATGGCAATTTTTCACTGGCATTGGCCAGCCAGTTTGGTCAGGTCATTGCAACTGAATTGGCCCGCAGTTCAATTAAGTCGGCACAATATAATATCGCCCTAAATCAGATCGGAAATGTGCAGGTATTGCAGATGTCTGCCGAAGATGTGGCGGCGGCGCTACAACAAGGCCGCATGCTTAAAGAGCTCGACCTGGCCAAATTAGCGTTAAATACTGTGTTGGTCGATCCGCCGCGGGCCGGCTTGGACCCAGCTACGCTATCGTTGGTTAGCGGCTTTCAGTCTATTCTTTATATCTCCTGTAACCCGGAAACTCTGGCGGCGAATCTGGCTGAACTTGCCAAGACCCACGATATCAGCAGGCTCGCCTTATTTGATCAGTTCCCATACACCCACCATATTGAAACTGGTGTGCTACTGCGTAAGCGCTAGTCGGGCTGCTTACGGCCATAGCTGGCGGCACCGTGTGCCAGCCAGCGCAGTTGCATGATGGTACGCCGGGTCAGCTGCGGATAGTGTTCCCGCGGTGCATCCAGGGCATCCGCTCCGGTATGAAATACCAGCGTAACCATCGCCTCTGCCTGCAGCTGCGCCAGTTCAGGCGGACACTGCGTTTGTTTGCGTAGATAATGCGCCAGCTCCGCACAGAAATGCTGGATCTCACGAGCAACGGCAGCACGAAATGCCGCCGAAGTACCAGAGCGTTCACGCAGCAACAAGCGAAACACGTTGCTGTTTTCGGCAACAAACTCCATAAAGGTTTCTACCGAGGTACTGATCACACTACCGTGCTTTTCAATCCGTAATCTTGCCTGGCGCATCAGCTGCCGCAACATTAAGCCGGCTTCATCCACCAACGTTAAGCCCAATTCGTCCATATCAGCAAAATGGCGGTAAAAAGAAGTGGGTGCAATGCCCGCCTCACGGGCGACCTCGCGTAAGCTTAAGCTGGCAAAGCCTTTTTCGGCACTTAGCTGCGAAAAGGCAGCATTAATAATTGCCTGGCGGGTACGTTCTTTCTGTTCTGCTCTGGTCACGATGCGTCCCTTTCTTACTGCCGTTCAGCCGATTTACCTTGACCCGCTGTCAGCAGCTGGGTAAATTGGCGTACAGTTGTAAGCTCAAAGTGTGAATTCATGAAAAAACATCCGATCATCTGGACTAACGTCATCCTGTTCAGTCTAACTTTTTTGGTTGCCGCTATTGCGGTTCCCTATTATGCCCTGACAGTTGGCTTTACCACAGCAGAAATTATTGCCACCATTTTATGTATGGGCTATTGCGGTATTTCGATAACTGCTGGCTACCACCGGCTCTGGGCTCATAAGACCTATGATGCCCATCCTGTTTTACAGTGGATCTTTGCTATAGGCGGCGCCTTCGCCCTGCAAAATAGTGCCATTCATTGGTCATCGGATCACCGTGTGCATCACCGCCATGTCGATAACAACGACAAAGATCCTTACTCTGCCGGCCGTGGTTTCTGGTTTAGTCATATTGGCTGGATGCTGCGTGACTATCAGGGCGATAGTTACTTCGACTACAGCAATGTGCGCGATCTGCAAAAGAACCCCATCCTGGCTTTCCAGCACAAGCATTATCTGGCACTGGTGTTACTGACTAACATTGGTATTCCGCTGCTGTTGGGGCTGCTGCTTGGCAATCTCTGGGGCATGCTGTTAAGTGTTGGTGTGCTGCGCCTGGTTTTAAGCCACCACTTTACCTTCTTTATTAATTCATTGGCGCATATCTGGGGTAAACAAACCTACACCGATGAGAACAGCGCACGGGATAATGGCTTTCTGGCGTTTCTGACCTATGGAGAAGGCTATCATAACTACCATCACATTTTTGAATACGATTACCGCAACGGGATCCGTTGGTGGCAGTTTGACCCGACTAAATGGCTGATTAAATCCTGCTCCTTGCTGAAATTGACCTGGAACTTACGTACTGTGCCAGAAGACAGAATTGCGCAGGCTGTTGCCAAAATGCAGCTCAAGCGCGCCAAAGATAAAGTTCAGCATTTGCCGAATGCAGAACAATTGCTGGCATTGCTGGAACAGGAGTATCAGCTGTTAGTGGCAAAAATTCAGGATTATTACCAACTGAAGAAAGAGCTGTTACAACAGAAACGTACAGCGCTGGTCGATCAGGTGAATGCGTCTGACTTTATGCTGCGTTATCAGGAGTTAAAGCAACATCTGCAACAACAACAGAACCATTGGCAGCGCCTGACCGCCGCTTTTAGTTAAGCAACTTAGCTATTAGTCTTGTTCCGGAAAAAAGAGGCAATCGCCTCTTTTTTTGTGTCCGATACCTGTTATGCTAATTTCTATTAGTAATTTGACAGGATTGGTAAGCGTGTCGGCAAAAGCAGCGAAAAAACAACCCAGTTATGATTATGATGCTATCGTTATTGGTACGGGCCCCGGCGGCGAAGGTGCGGCTATGTATCTGGCGAAAAGTGGTAAAAGCGTTGCGGCCATTGAACGCTACCAAGCGGTTGGCGGTGGCTGTACCCACTGGGGCACTATTCCGTCGAAAGCACTGCGCCACTCGGTCAGCCGTTTAATTGAATTTAATGAAAACCCGCTGTTTCAGGTTGAAGAGCAGATGAAAGGTCTGACCTTTTCACAGATCCTGAAACATGCTGCCGGCGTGATCCGCAAACAAGTACGACTGCGCAGCGGCTTTTATGATCGCAATCTGGTAAAGATTTATCAGGGTGAAGCCCGTTTTATTGATAACCATACCCTGGAAATTACCCATAACGACGGCAGTTGCTACACACTGAGCGCAGAAACCATTGTCATCGCTACCGGCTCACGGCCTTATCGGCCACCGCATGTTGATTTTAACCACCCGCGCATCTATGACAGCGATACCATTTTGTCGCTGGATCATGATCCACGGCATATTATTATCTTTGGTGCCGGGGTTATCGGCTGTGAATATGCATCGATTTTCCGTGGCCTGGGCGTGCGGGTCGATCTGGTCAACACCCGCGACCGGTTATTATCTTTTATGGATACCGAAATCTCTGATGCCCTGAGTTACCACTTCTGGAACTCGGGTATGACCATCCGCCACGGTGAAGAACTGTCTCATGTGGAAGGCCGGGATGATGGCGTAGTTTTACACCTGCAATCCGGTAAACGGATGAAAGCCGATTGCTTCCTGTTTGCCAACGGCCGCACCGGCAATACTGAAATGCTGAATCTGGAGGCGGTGGGTCTGGCTGCTGATAGTCGCGGCCTGTTAAAAGTAAATAGTGAGTATCAGACGGCTGTAGATAATATCTATGCCGTCGGTGATGTGATTGGTTATCCAAGCCTGGCCAGCGCAGCCTACGACCAGGGCCGGCTGGCCGGTGAAGCTATCGTAAAAGGTAATCTGGACGGACATTTGATTGCCGATATTCCGACCGGCATTTACACCATTCCGGAGATGTCTTCAGTCGGCAAAACCGAGCAGGAACTCACCGCTGCCAAAATCCCGTACGAGGTCGGCCGGGCGCAGTTTAAGCATTTAGCCAGAGCGCAAATTGCCAATACCAGTGCAGGGAGTCTGAAGGTGCTGTTTCACCGTGATACCCTGGAAATTCTGGGTATTCATTGCTTTGGTGAGCGGGCCGCGGAGATTATTCACATCGGTCAGGCCATTATGATGCAAAAGAACGGTGCTAATAATCTGAACTACTTTGTGCACACCACCTTTAACTACCCAACCATGGCCGAAGCATATCGGGTTGCCGCACTAAACGGCCTAAACCGCTTGTTCTGATAATCGGTTGTTCTGAGTCGTAGCGCAGTAGCTCACTACTGCGCTATCAGATTCAGGTAATACTTACTCGGCGATCTCTGCATTCATATGGTACATCGGACTAAGATCCTGCACCGCCTCGATAAAGACCCTGGCATGTTCGGGATCGACATCAGGCGTAATACCATGTCCCAGATTAAAGATATGACCTGAACCCTGGCCAAAGCCATCAAGGATAGTTTGTACTTCCTGGCGGATCCGTTCCGGTGTGCCCAGCAGAATAGACGGGTCCATATTGCCCTGTAACGCCACCTGCTGCCCTACCCGGGCGCGAGCGCTGGCGATATCGGTCGTCCAGTCTAAACCTAAAGCATCACAGCCAGTCGCAGCCATCATTTCCAGCCACTGACCGCCATTTTTGGTAAACAAGGTTACCGGTACTTTGCGACCATCAGCTTCGCGGGTCAGGCCGTTCAGAATTTGCTGCATATAACTGAGCGAATATTCTTTATAATCGCGTGGCGTCAGCACCCCACCCCAGGTATCGAAGATCATCACTGCCTGAGCGCCGGCTGCAATTTGGGCATTCAGATACAGGGTCACGCTTTGCGCCAGCTTATCCAGCAGCATATGTAGCACTTCCGGCTCGCTATACATCATCTTTTTGATGATGCTAAAGGTCTTACTGCCACTGCCTTCCACCATATAGGTGGCAAGCGTCCAGGGACTGCCGGAAAAACCAATCAACGGCACGCTACCCTGCAACTCACGGCGGATAGTGCGAACCGCATCCATCACATAACGCAGCTCCTGCTCCGGATCCGGAATCGGTAAATGCACCACATCCAGAAAATCGCGGATCGGCTTACTGAATCGTGGGCCCTCGCCGACACCGAAACTAAGCCCCAACCCCATCGCATCAGGAATGGTCAGAATATCGCTAAACAGGATAGCGGCATCCAATGGATAGCGGCGTAATGGCTGCAATGTCACCTCGCAGGCGAGCTCCGGGTTTTTGCATAGCGACATAAAATCACCGGCTTGCGCGCGGGTAGCACGATACTCAGGTAAATAACGCCCGGCCTGGCGCATCATCCAAATTGGGGTTCGATCTACCGGTTGCCGTAGCAAGGCACGCAAATAACGATCATTTTTTAGCTGCATAATTCATCCGCCATCACATCTTTTGTCGCATTCTAACAGCTTGCACCCGTCTGCTCTATGATCTGGCGCTATAAAGCTGCAATCTTTACCTTTACGTAAACTGAAAAAAATATTCAGCTTAGGTTCATTTTTTTCCGTTTGCCGCTTGTATCAGCAAAACGCTTCTGTTATAAAAGTACTGCGCTAGTGAAGTTCTAACAACAAAGAAGCTCGGTATACGAGACCTTAAGCTCCAATTTAAAGCCACCTTGAGTGGCTTTTTTATTTTATGCTTTCTGCTGCTGTGTTGCCTGCGCCAACGCAATTAACTGCCCGGATAAAGTCTGTAGCCCCGGTGTCTCTGGCAAGTCATGCAGCGGACACCAGTAAGCTTCGGCAATTTCCTCAGGCTGGCACTGGATCTCACCATCGGCATAGTCAGCCACAAAACCTGTCATCAATGAATGTGGAAAAGGCCAGGGCTGACTGCCAACATAACGCAAATTGGTAATATCGATCCCCACTTCCTCTTTTACTTCGCGCACCGCCGCCTGCTCCAGAGTCTCTGCCGACTCAACGAAGCCTGCCAGGACCGAGAAAAATCCCGCTTTGTGCCGGGTGGAGCGCGCTAGCAAAATTTTATCGGCTTTTACTACCGCGACCAGAACACAGGGTGCAATACGAGGGTAACAGCGATGCCCGCACTTATGGCAAAGAGTCGCAAGCTCCCAGTTAACCAAACGCATCGCGCTGCCACACTGACCGCAAAAACGGTGTGTTTGCAGAAATAACGCAACCTGGGTCGCCCGGGCAGCCAATTGAAACAGCGCCTCGCCCTGCTCTAATAAAGCACGGGCGGAATGCCAATCCGCCTCATTCGCCGGCCGATCGTCATACACCACCAGATAACATGGCTGCTGCTGGTATTCACCCAGTTTACAGGTCATCGCATCCGCCAGCTGCAGCGGCAGCGCAGCCAGTTCAGTAAAGGGTACTGTGCCATCTGCGGTCAGAAACAACCGGCCCTGACTCACAATAAACCAGTATGCCAACTGCCCGGATGATACTTTTACACTATGTTCAATCATTACAGCCTCTGTTTTAATGCGGAGGTTTTAGCAAGAATGGCAGCATCATACTCCGGGCCGCTGGGCTGACCAATAAAAAAACGGTTGATCTTTTCGCTGAAATTCTTTTAATTAGCAGTATTGCAGCAACACAGGCTGCATCTAAGGAGAGGCAAATGTACACCCGCGTACAGCAAGCGCAACAAAAATATGGCGGCAGCCTGAAGGCGATTGATAGTTGGCTGCAGGAGCGACGCGAGTTGATTGTCAGTTATTGCCGGCTGGCCGGTTTGCCTCCTTTCGAAAAAGACCGTCATACCATGCCTTCGCAAGACAAAATTAAAGAATTTTGCCAGTTACTGATGGATTATCTGTCTGCCGGTCACTTTGAAGTCTATGAACAAATCGTCGCCCAATGCGCGGTGAACGGCACCAACAGCCGCAAGCTGGCAGACTCCTTGTACCCCAAAATTGCGGTCTCAACCGACCTGGCGCTGGAATTTAACGATAAATACGCTGAGCATCTGAGTACCCGTAACAGCGGCTCTTTTGATTTAGAATTGTCGGCTTTGGGTCAGGCAATGGAAGAACGTTTTGCGCTGGAAGATAAGCTGATCGAGACCCTGCATGCCAAACATGTCTCTACGACCACAACGGCTTAGGTCTGCTTTAACGTAGCAATAAAAAAAGCGGCCAGGCCGCTTTTTTTATTTAAACCGCTACTTATTGTGGCTTTACAATATCCAGCAGCTCAACTTCAAATACCAGCACGCTGTTTGGTGGAATGGTACCCATATCGCGCTCACCGTACGCCAGTTCAGACGGAATAGTGAAACGGAACTTAGAGCCCACGCTCATCAGTTGTACACCCTCAGTCCAACCAGGAATAACGCGGTTTAACGGGAATTCAATAGGCTCGCCCCGATCAACAGAGCTATCGAACTTGGTGCCATCGGTTAAAGTGCCGGTGTAGTGCACTTTAACGGTATCAGTAGCAGCAGGTTTAGCACCTTCTGCTGCCTGCAGCACTTCATACTGCAGACCTGATTCCGTGACGGTTACTCCTTCTTTCTTGGCATTTTCGTCAAGATAAGCCTGACCTGCAGCCTTGGCTGACGCCGCCGCGGCCTCAGCCAGCTTCATTTGTTCATTACGGTAGGTTTCGTCCAGTGCAGTTAACAGTTGCTGAATTTCTTCTTCAGTAACATCAGACTTACCGGCCATACCATCCTGTACACCCTTTAAAATCAGCTGGGCATTCAGATCAACAGAGATTTTGCTGTACTCGTCGATAGTGCTTTGCAGATAACGGCCAGCTGAAACGCCAAGGCTATAAGCTTGTTTAGCTTGTTCAGTGTCCATTTTTGGTGCTGGTTCAGCTTTTTGTTCTTTCTGACAAGCCGTTAACGCCAACAGCGCAACAGCGACCAGAGTTAATTTGGTTTTAAAGCGCATTCTTTTCTCCATAGCGCAACCTCTCGGCTGCTATAGTATGTTGTAATAAAGGTTAGCTCGCTTCGCTATACTAACGCTTTGTGTGGATGAGGTTAACACCCGCAATGAAATATCCTGTAATTTTGCTTGCCACCCTGTTGCTCGCCGGCTGTAGTAAGGTCGACACCCAGCCGTTGGCGCAGTACCCGCATGTGGCTCAGGGCAGTTATGCCGCCGCGCTTTCAGCCGATGGCCGCTTTGCTGCAGTGTCCTCTATCCAGGACGGTATCGCCTTTTGGGATCTGCAACAAAATGCCCTGAAGTATCACTGGCGCCATCAGGATAGTAGCGACAATCTGGTGTTTCACCTGGCGATCAGTGATAACGCCAGCCATGTCCTTAGCGCCGATCATCAGACCTTTGCCCTGTGGCGCACCGCAGATGGCCAGAACGTCGGCTATTGGCAAACCGATAACAGCAGTATCCGCGATATTGCTCTGTCTAACAACGGCGCCCATATTCTGGTTGGGCGCAGCGATAACGTGGTACAACATATTACGCTTAGCAGCGGCCGGCGCCTGGACTTTCTGGGGCACAGCGAGCGCATTAACAGCGTCGCCTTATCCCCAAATGGCCGCTATGCCCTGACCGGTGGCAATGATTATCAGGCTTACCTCTGGGACACTCAGACCGCACAAATCCTATATAGTTTCCCGCATCCAAGCCGGGTAACCAAAGTCGCCTTTGACCCACAGGGCCGTTATGCGTTTACCGCTGATAGTCAGCAATTAGCGCAAATCTGGGATATTCAAAGCGGACAACGGGTAAGCTCCTTGCAAATGCTGGCCAGACAGCAGGTATTTAGTGCGGTGCGTTTTAGTCAGGATGGGCGCTTTTTACTCACCGGCGCCCCAACCCGCAACCTGGTACTTTGGGATGTACAAAGCGGCCGGGAGCTGCAGCGCTGGCGGGTTTCCCCCAGAGTTGGCAGTCGCCCACCCAGTGCTGTGGTACATGCCGTCGCTTTTCTGGATGAAAACCGTATAATTAGCGAAAGCTCCAGTGGCCTGGCCGAAGTATGGGAAATCCGTTATGACTGAGCAACCCTCAGCAATAGAACTACATTTGATTGAGCTGGAAAGTAAAATTGCTTTTCAGGAAGATACGATGCACAGCCTGCACGAGGAGCTGCTGGCTCATCAACGCAAGATTGAGCAACTGCAACGGCAAATTCTGCTGATGGCGCAAAAGTTACAACAATTACCGGAAGACAGCGGTATTTTGCGACCGGAAGAAGAACCGCCACCGCCGCACTATTAAATCCAAGTAGAATAAGCCAGCAACAATGCTGGCTTATTCTGGTTTAAAGACCCCAATCACCAATTCATTCTCGCGGGTCGATTGCACCACTTGCTGCTCTGGCTGCGCCATCTGATGCCCACAGGCCACACATTCCACCTTTTCAACATTGTTTTCAATAAACAAACTCATGGTATCGGTGGCTTTACACTGCGGGCAGGTCGCGCCAGCGATAAAACGCTTTTTCTTACGGGTGGTCATACAGGCTCCAACGGGCACAAAAAGCCGGACGAAATTTTAGTTTCAGCCGGATATAGCGTAAAATCGCCCACTTAGTTCACTGGTACAAGGTAAAACATGATCCAGCTTCAGCAGGTAGAATTAAGACGCGGTATCCAGGCGCTGTTTACAGGGGCCGATCTTACCGTATTTCCGGGGCAAAAGGTGGGAATTGTCGGCGCCAACGGTTGTGGTAAATCCAGCTTATTTGCGCTGCTGCAAGGTAAATTACATGCCGATGCGGGTAATGTCAGCATTCCTGCTGCCTGGGTGATCGCAACAGTGGCTCAGGAAACGCCGGCCCTGGACTGTTCCGCCCTGGATTATGTGTTACAAGGCGAGCCTGAACTCTATCCATTGCTGCTAAAAGCCCGCAGTCAATGCAGCGACAGCGATCTGGCAGCGGTACATCAGCAAATTGAAGCGCTGGATGGCTACCGTGCCGAGGCCAAGGCCGGCACCCTGCTGGCGGGTTTAGGATTTAGTGGCGAGATGCAGCAACAGACCGTAAAGTCATTTTCCGGTGGCTGGCGGATGCGGATGAACCTGGCACGGGCGCTGATGCAAAAAGCCGAGCTGTTACTACTCGATGAGCCAACCAACCACCTGGATCTGGATGCGGTACTCTGGCTGGAAAAGTACCTCAGCAACTATCCGGGTACCTTACTGCTGATTAGCCATGACCGGGATTTTCTTGATGCGGTGACCGACAATACTGTCCATATCGAACGCCAGTGTCTGACGCTGTATAAGGGCAATTACAGCCAGTTCGAGCGCCAGCGCGCAGAACAACTGGCGCAACACCAGGCGAACTTTGAGAAGCAACAGCGCCAGGTGGCGCACTTGCAACAATTTATCGATCGCTTTAAAGCCCAGGCCACCAAAGCCCGGCAGGCACAGAGCCGAATTAAGGCGTTGGAGCGGATGACCATACTGGCACCGGCGCACGTTGATTCGCCATTTAACTTCAGTTTCCGCGAGCCACGGGCCTTACCCAACCCACTGTTAAAACTGGAACAGGTCCAGGCTGGCTATAGCGGCAAGCCTATTCTGAGCAATATTAACTTTCAGCTGCTGCCAGGTAGCCGTATCGGCTTACTCGGGCGTAATGGCGCCGGTAAATCAACACTGATCAAATTACTCAGTGGTGAGCTACCGCCACTGGCGGGTGAACTCTGGTATGCCAGTGGCGTTAGTCTTGGTTATTTTGCCCAGCACCAACTGGAAACCCTCAGACCGCAAGATTCGCCACTGCAGCATCTGGTACGACTGGACCCGCAGGTTCCTGAGCAGAAGCTACGTGATTTTCTTGGTGGTTTTGGTTTTCACGGCGATAAAGCGCTGGAACCCTGTGCGCCTTTCTCCGGCGGCGAAAAGGCTCGCCTGGTGCTGGCGTTATTGGTGTATCAGCGCCCGAATTTGCTGTTGCTGGACGAACCGACTAACCATTTGGATCTGGAAATGCGCGAAGCCATAGTCATGGCGCTGCAGGATTTTGCCGGTGCCATAGTAGTGGTATCGCACGACCGCCACTTGCTGACCAGCACCACTGACGAATTTTATTTAGTGGCGAATGGCAAAGTCGCACCCTTCGATGGCGACTTACAGGACTATTACCAGTGGCTGCAACAAGATGCGCGGCAAAGCCAGCAGAGTGCGGCTCCGGAAACCGTCAGTAGCAATACTGCTGCAGTGCGCAAAGATCAAAAACGCTTGGAGGCGGAGCTGCGCAATGTGCTGCGACCACTAAAGCAGAAAATTGACAAGCTGGAGCTACGGCAGCAACAACTGGAGACTCAGCTGGCCAGCCTGGAGCAACAACTGGCGGAACCGGCCATCTACGAAGCCGCTAACAAGGCCCAGCTAACTAAGCTGCTGACAGAACAAACCCAGGCCAGCAGCGAACTGGCGCAAGTAGAAGAAAGCTGGTTTGAGGCGCAAGAGGCGCTGGAACAACAAAGCCAACTTTTCTGGCAGCAAAATCAGTAGGGACAAATCGATCTATGCAGCAGATGCCAGCGCAGCAAATGACAATACAGCAGCTTAATGCCGACGCCTTCTGGCAAGTCAGCCTGGTGTTTTACCCACAGGTGCAGCCGCTTTGCCTGCAGTTACAGGACAATTGGCAGGCCAATGTTAATCTGCTGCTGCTACTCAGCTATACCGAGCAGCTGGGCTGGCAGTTGGATGCTGCTAGTCTGACGCAGGGCTTACAGCAAATGGCACCGTTAAATCAGCACATTACTCAGGTATTACGCCAGTGCCGGCGAGAGCTGCCTAAACTGCCGCTGGATAGTAACCAGCAAACGGAACTAAAACAGGGACTTTTACAAACCGAGTTGGTGGCAGAACGGCTGGAGCAGCAACTACTGTGTCACTACTTGCGCTTCAAGCTGGCAAGCAACCCGGACAACCTGAGCCTATACTGCCAGCAGTTACCAGCAACAAACGAAGCGCTACAACGGGCATTATTTGATCTGCGTCAAGCTGCCGCCCGCTTTGCCGCGGCCAGCTGAGTAACTTTGATCCAGGTCATATCAGCGCCTGCTGCCCTTGCCTACACTTCCCTCAAGCAACTTCAGGAGGGAAATCCTATGAACCTATGGCATGAGTTTTTAAACGACCCGGTAATTTTTATTTCTTTTACCGGCCTGGCCATTGTGATTGGCCTGTGCATTTTCTACGCCGTGTACTTTATGTACAAAGTCGGTAATGCTGAAGAACAAACCAAATAATAGCCAGACGGTTTAACAGGTCGGGCAGATGCCCTAATACTCCAGATGCTGGAGTTTATCGGCCACACCATTCCAGGCATCCGCATCGGCGGGTGCCGCTTTGACTTCACGGATATTCGGCCACAGCTTAACCAGCTCGGCATTTAACGCGACAAAGCCTTCCTGACCTGGCGGCAGTTTATCTTCCTGAAAAATCGCCGTGGCCGGACACTCCGGCTCGCATAAACCGCAATCAATACAAATCACCGGGTCAATAGCCAGAAAATTTGGCCCTTCAAAGAACGCATCAACCGGGCATACCGCCACACAATCGGTATATTTACATTTGATACAGTTCTCACCTACCACAAAGGCCATGGCAACTTCCTCCGCTATTTTGCGCGATCATACTGAAGCAAACGTGAAACACAACAGGAAAGCGGACAGCCGGCGTCAGATCGCGTAAAATACTGTCTTTACCGGCAAACCGGCCCGCAATCTGAGACTCGAGTGTTATGTTACGTTTAACCGAAATTAAATTACCGCTGCAGCATCAGGATGAACAGGCTGAACTGCGCGCAGCCATCCTGGCCAAATTGGGTATCAGCGACAGTGATTTAAACCATTTCAGCGTGTTTAAACGTGGCATTGACGCCCGTAAAAAATCTGACATTCAACTGATTTATACCCTGGATCTGGACGTTGCCGGCGAAGCGGCACTGTTAAAACGTTTTCAGAAAGATCCGCATGTGTCGGTTGCGCCGGATACCCGTTATAAATATGTCGCGCCAATTCCTGCCGCCGCAGCTGAAAGACCAGTCGTGGTCGGCTTTGGTCCCTGTGGTTTGTTTGCCGCCCTGATCCTGGCCGAAATGGGCTTAAAACCTATAGTGTTAGAGCGCGGTAAAGCCGTGCGCGAAAGAACCAAAGATACCTTTGGTTTTTGGCGTGGCCAGGCTTTGAATACCGAATCCAATGTGCAGTATGGCGAAGGCGGCGCCGGTACCTTTTCCGATGGCAAGCTATATAGCCAGGTTAAGGATCCGAAACACTATGGCCGCAAGGTGCTGACCGAGTTCGTTGCCGCCGGGGCACCGGACGAAATACTCTATGTCAGTAAGCCGCATATCGGTACCTTCAAGCTGGTGTCGATGATTGAAAAGATGCGCGCCAAAATCACCGAGCTGGGTGGTGAAATTCGCTTTAGTACCCGGGTCGATCAGCTGCATATCAATAACCAGCAACTGGAAGGGGTGACGCTGCATAACGGCGACTACCTACCCTGCCGGCATCTGGTACTGGCCGTTGGCCACAGTGCCCGCGATACGTTTCAGATGCTGTACGATGCCGGCGTCTATATTGAAGCCAAACCCTTTTCGGTTGGCTTTCGGATTGAGCATGAACAATCCCTGATTGATGAATGCCGCTGGGGGCCAAATGCCGGCCACCCTATTCTCGGTGCCGCCGATTATAAGCTGGTGCATCATTGTCAGAATGACCGTACTGTCTACAGCTTCTGTATGTGCCCGGGTGGGACCGTAGTTGCTGCCGCGTCCGAAGAGGGCGGCGTGGTCACCAATGGAATGAGTCAGTATTCCCGTCATGAACGTAATGCCAATAGCGCAATAGTGGTGGGCATTGATCCGGAACGTGACTATCCGGGCCACCCGCTGGCCGGTATCGATTTACAACGTAAACTGGAACGTGCAGCCTTTGAGTTAGGCGGGGCCGACTACCATGCACCGGCACAGCTGATTGGCGATTTTCTTGCGGGTAAATCCTCTGCCGAGTTAGGTGAGGTTAAACCCTCTTACACGCCGGGGATCCGACTTACCGATCTGTCTGCGGTATTGCCCGACTTTGCTATCGCCGCCATCCGCGAAGCCATCCCGGCTTTTGATAAGCAGATTAAAGGCTTTGCCAAAGCTGATGGCTTACTGACCGGCGTTGAAACCCGCACCTCATCACCGATTTGTATTAAACGCGGCAAAGACTTCCAGAGCCTGAACGTGCGCGGCCTCTACCCCGCCGGTGAGGGCGCCGGTTATGCTGGCGGTATTTTATCTGCCGGTATCGATGGTATTAAGGTAGCCGAAGCGCTGGCATTGGATCTATTGCAGCAAAGCACCGCATCAGCCTGATTCGGATTTAAGTAAGAATTAGGGCAGTAAATATTTTTTATTTGCCCTCTTGTTAATTGCTGCAAAACTAGCCATTATCAATTTAGTGGTAGTAAAAAGGTCGTAGTATTGACTATGCGTTGGTTTAATCTGTTTATCGCGGTGTTTTATCTGAGCCTGTTGGTGACAACAGACGCAGGTATTACCCATGACAGCAGATTATCGCCGTTAGCTGACAGTCCTTATCAGGCACTGCATGCTGAAAGCAGTAATCTGGGCCAAAGCAAAGGCAGTAACGAACAGGAACCGGATGAACCCGACAGCCTGATCGCCTCAGCTAAAGTGCTGAGCCACAGCCTACCCGCTGCCATTAATGCTTTTTACCAAACTCCCTGGTTATCACACCGTAGCAGCCCTGATAGTGCCCGCGCACCACCTATTGTCTAATCACACTTAACTGCCATTTATTTTTATTTGTTAATTCTGGCGCGGCCTCTGCGCGCCCATTAGTGTGAGTAGCTATCATGAAAACTTTATCCTTATTCAATTTAGATGCCGTTGATCAATTAATTCAACCCGCCGACTTTACTGAAACCACGTTAAATTCACCGGCGCTGAGTGTGCTGAGTGATTTTAAACATAACCAGCCAACCCTGATCGAAGGTAACACCTCTGCCAGCCAGGCACTGCTGATGATGCAGCAGGAACACAGTCAGCTAAAACTGGTAGTCGATGCCGATGAGAATATGCTGGGTTTAATCCATATCGAACAGTTATCGGAGCAGGCGCTGTTACGCCAGGTGATGCTGGGCAATAGCCGCGATGAAATCAAGGTACGGGATCTGATGCGGCCACGTGAGCGCATCAAGGCGCTGGCCTATCAGCAACTACAAAACTGCACCATTGCCGATGTGGTCAATACCCTGCAATCGAATGGTGAGGCATTTTGTCTGGTAGTGGACCGCGATAATCATCAGATCCGTGGCGTGATCCATGCGCAGGAGCTGGCACGGCGCTTACATATGCCGTTAGCTATCCGCCAGCAACCGACCTTTTTGCGGATCTTCGATAGTTTAACCGCTTAACCTTTCAGGTCTGCGGGCTGCTGTGTTACTCCGAGCATGGTGGCCCGCTTTTTTGTTGCTCTAAGCTGAAGGCTCTCGCTATTATAGCAGCATGCAGCACGCTTCCCGCCCCCCACGCCAATACTATCGAAATGGTCCACCGCATCGCAGTGGTGCCGACGTCAGCTTTGCCGATTTGGTAACGATTTTAGGCTTTAACAGCATCCATATTGGTCGCTGGGTGACTGCGGCCGAACAGCAGCAGGCGGCCAACTTATTCTTTGATGCCTTTGCCGATTTACAACAATTGCTGCAAGTCCCGGCCGAGGTGATTTCACTGCGCGGTACTCTGGCCCTGACCTTTGGTATCGGCGGTCAACCCGGTGTTTGCGCTTTCTATCAACCACAGGGGCGGATCCTGGCGCTGGCCAAAAATGCCGGCGGCGGCAGCCTGGCACACGAGTGGATGCACGCTTTCGATCATTATATTGCGCAGAAAATGTTTCAGGGTGAGGTTAGCGCCGGTCAATTTGCCAGCCGCACCTGGTTAACACGGCAGCCAGTAAAAGCGCATCCCCTCAATGCTTTGTTAGACCAGGCATTTACAAAACTCTTTGTTAGTGATGATGGTTGTGATGTCAGCGACTTTTTTCAGCATTGCCGAAACCTGGATCAGGCTGCGTCGCGGCTTTATTTAAGCTTGCCGGAAGAAATGACTGCCAGAGCATTCGAGAAAGTATTACAGAGCCAGTCACTGAAAAATAGTTTTCTGGTAGCGGGCACCCGGCAAACTGCTGCTGCCCGCGCAGGGGTTTACCCTGAACCGCAATTAACCGCTGAGCTCGGACAATTATGGCTGGGTTATTTCCGTCTATTAGGGCAACAACTACAAACCGTTTAGCCCTGAATACAGCGGTTACCACCCAGTTGCTTGGCGCGATACATCGCCTTGTCGGCCATAGCAAGTAACGGCTCTGTGTTTAGTGTCGCCGCTGCAGCGCATACCACACCAATACTCGCCGTGATCGTCAGGCTGAGTGACGGTAATTGAAAGGGCATACTAAAACTCTGACGGATCTTTTCCGCCGCTACCGCGGCCTGCTCTGCCGAGTCAACTTCACTCAACAAAATCACAAACTCATCGCCACCAAAGCGTGCGACGGTGTCGGCCTGACGCACATTCTGGATTAAGCGTTGCGCAACCTGTTGTAATAAATCATCACCAACGCTATGACCAAACTGATCATTAACCGGTTTAAAACCGTCCAGGTCGAGATAACAAATGGCCAGCTGACACTGATGCCGTTGTGCCTGTGCCATGGCCTGCCGGCAACGGTCATAAAACAGCTCCCGCTTGGGTAAGCCGGTTAACTCATCATACAATGCGGAATGTTGCAGCCGCGCCAGTAACTCTTTCCGCTCAATCGCTACCGCCATATGCTGCGCCACGAAATCCAGTAAATCGGCATCCGCATGATGTGATACGGCAGTTTGTGATGAAACTAAGAGCACCATAGCGCCTAGCACGTTGGTGTGCGAGATCAGCCGCACCCCCAACCATAAATTATGGTCTGCACGTTTACGGATCAGCGGCAATGAGGCTGATCCCCTGTCCTGCAACAGCCTATAACAAAGCTCGGTTGCTTCCGCAGCACTCTGCGTATCCCCGTCAGGTAGATACTGATAAGCTAAATTGATACTGTCGGCAACCGTGCGGCGGGCAATGACACAGGCCTGGATTGGCATTAACTGCTGTACAATTTGCAACAGCTGCCGGTATAGATCCTGCAAATTCTCGGCAGCAAAAGCCGCCTCGGAAATAGCATAGAGCGCATGTTGGCGGCTTTCCGCCAATTTTAAACTGGTAATATCACGCGCCACGGCGACCCGCTGCTGCTTATCTGCCGACCAGCGTGCTGACCAAAGCAAATGTACAATCTGGCCATCTTTGCGTAGGTAGCGGTTTTCGAAATCAGTCTTGATTTGCCCGGTATTGATGGCCTGCGCCGCGGCCAGCGTCTTCGGAATGTCATCTGGGTGGATAAAGTCCAGCATACTCCGGCCAAGCATCTCACTGGCTGGGTAACCAAAAATACGTTCTGCACCAGAGCTTAAAAATTGAAAATTACCATCGCGATCTACAGCACAAACCGCATCCAGTAACACATCAATATATTCACCTAAAGCGTGGTATAACGAAGCTGGCATGACCGTATCTTCACAACATAAGAAGCATTCAGTCGTAACAATAGTCCATTTTTACTAGTAGAATCCAGCTTTAACTACGTAAGCCAAAGAAAAATTGTTACCGGGAGCCGTGTCGTAAACGACTAATCAGCCGTTCAGTATTGCGCCACACTAAAGCGTAGATCGTCAGCTGCGGGTTAGCCCCCAGGCTGGTTGGCAATACCGAGCCGTCAAAAATCGACAGATTATGCAGTTGATAATGCTGACCATCGGCATTCACTACGCCCAGCCGCTCGCTAGCCGCCATATTACAGCCCCCCATCACATGAGCCGACACCACCGTTTGTAATAACGGACGCATTGCCAGCTGTGCGATCGCGCCTTTTGCCTCTGCCCAGCTTTGGTATTGCTGCGCCTGATGATGAATGGGCAATACCGCTTTGGCACCGGCAGCAAATTGTAGCTCAGCCATCGATAACAGTGCACGACGCATACCCTGCCATAAATAGTCACTGATCGGATAATCCAGCAGCGGTTGCTGCTGCGCATCCAGGCCAACACTGCCGCCCTGGCTTTGCGGATGAAAACCATCGCGCAGTAAAGCGATAGTCACCTGTAACTGATTAAACTGCTGCATCAAGGCAGCATGGGCCTGAGCCTGGCCAGTCAGCTTGGTTGCCATCAGTACCGGGTGCAGCGGGGGGACTTCCAGCTTGTAACCCGCCTGCCCGTCGCTGGGCCAGACAAACTGATCGGAATAAATACTTTGCGGTGCGCCGGCATGGCCGTTAATGTCCTCATTAAAGAGCGCGCCGGAGATCACTGTCGGGTGCAAATAGGTATGTTTACCCAGACGGCCTGAGGGATCCGGTACTTTGGAGCGTAACAGTAACGCCGGCGAGCCGATGGCGCCGGCGGCGACAATAAAGTGTTTGGCCCGAATGCGGACCTTTATTTCGGCGCGCGGGTGGAAAAAGCGATCGACCGGCACCGCAGTAAGACTTTGCACCTGATTGCCCTGCCAGTTTAGCTGCCGCACCGAAAGCCGCGAGATCAGCCGGGCGCCCTGCGCCAACGCACTGGGAATGGTACTGACTAACATCGATTGCTTGGCATTAATCGGGCAGCCCATACCGCAATAGCCAAGGTTGGCACAGCCATTGACGTTGCGATCGATCACCGTATATTCCCAACCCAGGCGCTCACAACCATGCTGTAATTTGGCATTATTCGCATTGGGCGGCACCGGCCAGCGCTGGATATTTAACCGCTGCTCAGCCAAAGCAAAATAAGGACTTAGCGTATTGTCACCGCTAAAGTCGAGGCCAAACTCTGTTTGCCAGTAGCTGAGTGTTGGCTGAGGGGTGCGAATTGAGGTAGTCCAGTTAACGGTGGTTGAGCCACCTACGGTGCGGCCCTGCAGAATACCAATCGCCTGATCGCGGGTTTTACGCCCAGCAGCTTCCTGATACAGCTGCGGATAGGCCCAGCGCTCTTCCATGACAAAATCATCACGATCATAGTAGGCGCCCTCTTCCAGTAGCAATACCTGCAAGCCGGCCTTAGCCAGTAACTCAGCGGCAATACCGCCACCAGCGCCGCTACCAATGATGACTACATCGGCGCTAAATTGCTGATCAGCGATAAATTGACTGGCGTCCAGATGTTGCGGTGACTGCTTCGCCATTAACGGAACCTCGGTGCAGTATAATTGAGGGCGGCCCAGTGCTCAGGCTGACTGTAGTAGGCAGCAAATAACAATTCGCGTAAACCATGGTAAGCTTGCTGCAATACGCCAAGGTAGCTATCACGCCAGCGGGCAAATAACGTCAGCCGTTGTGGCAGACTCAGCTCAGCCAGCGGCAACCAGTGGCCACTTAGCGCCAGCCGGCCCAGTCGCTTTGCCAGTAAATTAAATAGCAGTTGTAGTTCCTGCTGCTGGCGTAGCGGCAAAAATGCCAGGCTGTCGTGCACCGCTACGATAGTCCGGCTAATGGCGGCGTCAGACTCTGCCGGCGCCGTCGGTAAAGCACCGTATAATAAGGCCGGTAGCAAGGCAGCAAGTACCAGCTCAGAATTAGCCGTGTCATCACTGTTTAGCAGCTGATAACCGTTAACTCCCAGCGTTGCGGTGGTGCCAAGCGCCAGGCCTGACAGGATAAATTGGCGGCGATTCATCGTTATTCTTTTTTTGGAAGCCTTAGGCCACATTCTTTCTCAGGAGCGGTTATTTTGCAAGCACAGCTCGGACCAGCCAGTCATCATCTTCATACCACCAGCTTTAGCGCGCCCTGGTGGCTACGTAATGCCCATCTGCAAACTATTTTTGCTAAGTATTTAAGCCCAAAGCAGCAGGTGCCAACCTACCCGGAAATGTTAGCCTTACCCGATGGTGATGAACTGCAGCTCAACTGGACCGAACAACTGCCAGTAACTGAGCAAAGGCCACTACTGGTGATCCTGCATGGTTTAGCCGGCGATCTGCACAGCCACTATATTCAGGGGCTGCTGGCCGAAGTAACACGCCGCAAACTGCCAGCGGTAGTGATGCATTTTCGTGGTTGTCATGGCAAACCGAACAAGCTGCCACGGGCCTATCACAGCGGCGATACTGCCGATATTGGCTATTTGCTGAGCCAACTACAACAGCGTTTTCCGGCGATGCCACTAACCGCAGTTGGCTTTTCCCTGGGTGGTAATGTGTTGGTAAAATACTGTGGTGAGCAAGCCAGTGCTAATCCGCTACGCGCTGCCGTCGCCATCTGCCCGCCACTGGATCTGGCGGCCTGCGCCAAACGCATTAATCAGGGCCTGAGTAAAATTTATCAGCGTTACTTGCTGGAGCGCTTAAAACGGCAAACCCTGGCCAAGCTGGCGCAGTTCCCGGATTTTCCGCTACCGCTGACGCCAGCTCAGGTGCAGCAATTTAACAGTATTGCCGAATTCGACCAGCATTATACTGCGCCGATCCACGGCTTTCGCGATGCCGCTGACTATTACCAACGCGCCAGCGGCAAAGCCTGGTTAAAAGCGATCACCATCCCAACGCTGATTATTCATGCCAGTGACGATCCCTTTTTAAGCGACGCCGTGATCCCCTCCCCGGCTGAACTGAGCCCACAGGTGGAATACCGGCTCAGCCGCCACGGTGGCCATGTCGGCTTTGTCGGCGGCAAGCATCCGTTTCGCACCGAGTTTTGGCTGAACCAGCAGATCTGTGACTATCTGCAGCAAGGGGCTAATCCATAGTCAAATAAGCTTCATCTGGCTGTCATACCCCGGACATCTGGCCGGCCGATGCTATCAGCGCATTCAGCCACCGGGGATAGCCAATGTTAAATTGCAATACCATCTTCCTGTCTGATATTCATCTGGGCTGTAAAGACTGTCAGGCCGAATATCTGCTGCATTTTTTGCAGCAAACCGAAGCCAACACCATTTATCTGCTGGGGGATATTGTTGATCTTTGGGCCATGCAGCGTCAGGTGCACTGGCCACAGGCGCAGAATCAGGTGGTACAACTGCTGCTGCAAAAAGCCGAGCAAGGCACTAAGGTCGTATATATTCCCGGTAACCATGATGAGGCGATGCGGCTGTATCGTGGCAAATTGTTTGGCAATATTAAAGTACAGCTCAGAGGCGAACATACCACGGCGCAGGGTAAAAAATTATTACTGCTCCACGGTGACGAATTCGATAAAGAGGTCAGCTTTGGTCCGCTGCAAAGCTGGCTCGGTGATAACCTCTATGATTTGTTGCTGTTTCTGAACCGCTGGTACAACAGAGTACGCCGTGTAACCGGTGGTCGTTATTTTAGTCTGGCTGCCTATATTAAAAGCCGGGTACCGGGGGCCTTAAAAGCCATTGGCCGTTACCGCCAGGCTGCAATAAAAAAGGCCAAACGGGGCGGCTACGATGGCGTGGTCTGTGGTCATATCCATCACCCGGAGCTGACCCTGGAAGATGGCATTATTTACTGTAATGACGGTGACTGGATTGATAGCTGCACCGCCCTGCTGGAGCACAGCGATGGCAGCCTGGCACTGTATCATTGGGCCGAGCAAGCCGAATGCCTTGCCGCGCTGCCGCTGCAGCCGTTACTCAGTAAAAAAGTCGCCTGAATACGACAATAAGCACCTATAAAAAACGCCCCGACTCAGCGGGGCGTTTTGCTATTTAGAGCCAGCGATTAACTTACAGCTGAGGCCCGGCCGCAACCAGAGCTTTACCCTCGTCATTATCGGTAAACTTAACAAAGTTATCGATAAAACGTTTGGCCAGATCTTTGGCTTTGACTTCCCAGTCTGCTGCGTTGGCATAAGTTGCACGCGGATCCAGGATACCGTCATCGACATCATGCAGATGAGTTGGGATCGCCAGGTTAAAGTACGGCAGTTGCACAAACTCGGCATTCTCGATGCTACCGTCCAGGATGGCGTCAATAATAGCGCGGGTGGCTTTAATGGATACACGTTTACCTGTGCCATTCCAACCGGTATTGACCAGATACGCTTCAGCACCAGCGGCTTCCATCCGCTTACCTAACACTTCCGCATACTTGGTTGGGTGCAGGCTTAAGAAGGCGGCGCCGAAACAGCTGGAGAAGGTTGGCGTAGGTTCAGTAATACCACGCTCAGTACCGGCCAGCTTGGCCGTAAAGCCAGACAGGAAGTGGTACTTCGCCTGCTCTTTGGTTAACTTCGATACCGGCGGTAATACCCCAAAGGCATCAGCAGTCAGGAAAATCACTTTCTTGGCATGACCGGCTTTAGAGACTGGGGTGACGATATTGTCGATATGGTAAATCGGGTACGACACCCGGGTATTTTCCGTTTTCGAGCCATCGTTAAAATCAATTTTACCATCTGCCAGCACGGTCACGTTTTCCAGCAGGGCGTCACGACGGATGGCGTTATAAATATCCGGCTCGTTTTCTTTCGACAGGTTAATGGTCTTGGCGTAACACCCACCTTCGAAGTTGAACACGCCATCATCATCCCAGCCGTGCTCGTCATCACCAATTAACTGCCGCTTTGGATCGGTCGACAGGGTAGTTTTACCGGTACCAGACAGACCGAAGAATACCGCCACGTCGCCGTCTTTACCGACGTTAGCAGAACAATGCATCGAAGCGATGCCTTGCAGTGGCAGGAAGTAGTTCATCATTGAGAACATACCCTTCTTCATTTCGCCACCGTACCAGGTACCGCCAATCAGTTGAATGCGCTCGGTCAGGTTAAAGGCAACGAAGTTTTCTGAATTCAGGCCATGTTTCTGCCAATCCGGGTTAGTGCATTTGGCACCGTTCATCACGATAAAGTCTGGCTTATAGCTTTTCAGCTCTTCATCGGTAGGCCGGATAAACATATTTTTTACGAAATGCGCCTGCCAGGCCACTTCAGTAATAAAACGTACCGCTAAGCGGGTGTCGGCGTTCGCACCACAAAAGGTGTCGACAACAAAGAGTCTTTTGCCGGATAACTGGCGGGTAACCAGTGTTTTCAAATCAGCCCAAACTTCTGTACTGATGGGCTTATTATCGTTTTTTCCTTGATCTGACCACCAGACGGTATCGCGGGTAGTGTCGTCACGCACGATATACTTGTCTTTCGGAGAGCGGCCGGTAAAGATGCCGGTATCGACTGATACTGCGCCAAGCTCGGTCAGCTTACCTTTTTCATAACCTTGCAAATCACTGCGGGTTTCTTCGGCGAACAGCAGCTCGTAAGATGGGTTATATACGATTTCCGTGACATCTGTGATGCCGTATTGGCCCAAATCCAGATCGGACATTTGTTAACTCCTAAGGGTACTGTAGGTAAGGGTGCAGTCTCTGACGGACTTAATTTTCATGTTGCTCTTTGAGCAGAGGGCGGTTCTCTGTTCAAAAAACACCCGTGCATCATAGCGTTTTTTCACGATAAAAGATACTAGGATTTGGCTAAAGGCCCCTGTTTGCGCGGCTTCTGGCCAGTTGCTTAATTACTGAAGTTGGTAATTTTATTACAATTCGCGGGCGGTTTGCCGGGCTTTAATCAGCTCAGACCAGGGCTGTACTGCAGCGCCGATAACCATAAAATCGGGATTACCAAGGGTTTCCCGCTGGTTATAACTAAGGGGGGCAAACTGGCTATCCAGAATTTTGCCGCCGGCCTCTTCGACGATGACCTGCACGGCGCCGGTATCCCATTCCCCGGTAGGACCCAGCCGCAGATAACAATCTGCCTTGCCTTCAGCTACCAGACAGCTTTTTAAGGAACAGCTGCCAAGCGCAATAAACTCAGCTTGCTCCGGTTGTTGCAGCAGGTCATGGATCAACTGCCGCGGCTGGCGGCGACTAACGGCAATGCGCAGCGGCTCACCAGGCTGATATTGCTGCACCCGGATCCGGTTAATCAGGTTATGTTGTTGTTTAAAAGCACCATTGCCGCGGGTGGCGTAATACAACAACTGCTCTTTCGGCCAGAAAATCACGCCCAGCGCCGGCCAACCATGCTCTACCAGGGCAATACTCACCGCGAAATCACCGCTGCGGGCAACAAACTCCTGAGTACCGTCCATCGGATCAATCAACCAGTAGCGCGGCCAATCTGAACGTTGTGCCAGCGGTAGGATCTGAGTTTCTTCAGAGATAATCGGAATATCAGGCGTGAGTTCACTGAGCCTGGCAATGATATGTTTGTTGGCAGCCAGATCGGCACTGGTTACCGGGCTGGTATCCTGCTTTTGTTGCTGACTAAACTCACCGCTCTGGTAAAGCTCCCATAAAATCGCACCGGCCTCACGGGCAGTGGCTTTCACTGGCTCCAGCAGTTTGCTTAAAAACATCCGGGTTGGCTTCCAAATATTGTTGTGCCAGCAACAGGGCTGCCACGCTGCGCGCCTCGGTAAAATCGGCTTGTTGCAATAAGGCCGCACTGTCTTGCCGCAACCAGCGCACCAGCTCTAAAGGTTCGGGTTCGTCACCGGCCTGCTGCTCAGGATAGAGATCAAAGGCCAGCACTAGGTGCATTGTAGCATTAAAATAGCCCGGCGCTAACGCCAGTGACTTCAGCTGTACAAAGCGGTGCGCGCCAAAACCAATTTCTTCTTTTAACTCGCGGTTAGCCGCCGTCAGGATATCCTCACCCGGATCGATTAAGCCCTTGGGAAACCCCAGCTGATAATCATGGGTGCCGGCACAGTATTCGCGCACCAGGTACAGGTGCTCTGGATCCGGACAGGCGATAATCATCACGGCACCGCGGTTGCTGCCGCGCATCCGTTCATATACCCGCTGTTCGCCATTGCTAAACCGCAGCTCCAGTTGCTCCACTTTAAACAGCCGGCTTTGCGCCACAATTTGCTGCGACAGAATTTCCGGTTTTTGTTTGTCAGGTGTGCGCTGCGTCATCGGCTGCTCTCTGTTAAACTGCTAATCTGTTTGGTTATCTACTATAAAGCGATTAACGGGAAAAGCCTATGCTGCAATGGTCAGAAATCGATACCGTGTTATTGGATATGGACGGTACCCTGCTGGATCTGCATTTTGACAATTATTTCTGGCAGGTACATTTACCGGAGCGCTGGGCCGCCATTACCGGGATCAGCCCCGCTGAAGCCAGTGCCGAACTGATGGCCGAATACAGCAAGCTGCAGGGCAAACTGGAGTGGTACTGTCTGGATTACTGGGGGAAACGGCTGCAACTGCCGATCACTGAGCTTAAGCGGGAGATTATCGACAAGATCCGGATGCGTGATGATGTGCCGGAGTTTTTAACCGCGCTAAAAGCCAGTGGCCGCCATATCGCCCTGGTTACCAATGCACACCCTGACAGTTTGTCACTGAAACTGGAACGCACCGATCTGGCCAGATATATTGAGCAGTTAATTTCTACCCATGAATTTGGCGTCACCAAAGAAAGTCAGCAACTGTGGCATAAACTGCAGCACCGGCTCGGGTTTGATCCTGAGCGCACGCTCTTTGTCGATGACAGCCTGCCTATTCTGGAAGCGGCGCGTGAATTTGGCATCAAACATTTGCTCGGCGTGGCTAACCCGGACAGCCAAAAGCCAGGCAATCATTATCATGGCTTTAGCATGGTCACCGACTATCGCAGCCTGCTGGGCGATATCTACCAGAGCCGTGGTGTTCTGCCGGCCTCAGCCGGCTGATATTGATACGAAAACCAGCTGAACCCAAATCTATGTAAGATAACAACGATGACACCACAGAGTAAGTTATTTACTACTAATCAACAAAATCCGGTTGGTTTACCAGGCGCCAATGTTTGAACATAAATGCAGATAAAGCGCTCTGGATCAGCGTATGGCATGGGGTGTTATGTGGCTATTATGTACCGGATTAACAGCCACCATCTTCCAGCAGGGAAAAAGCAGCGTTCGCACCGAATGCCGCCTGCCCCTACCTGAAAAGCAGAAAATGAGATTGTAAAAGAGTAAAAGCAGTAACAAGTTGGCTAAAGCTACCTACTTTTTACTGCTGGTAGCTAGGGTGTGCTCAAAAATAAGGCAAAAACTAGCGACTTCAACCGGACATCCATATGCGAACGGTATGAACGGGACGGCGGCACAATATTACTTTGCTGGTGACAGCTCAGACGCTACATCTGTTAGTTCCGAAAAGTTCATACATTCGGTTGCTATCTCTTTAAACTCTTCCAGTTCGATATTATAAAAAGACGCTATCGACTGTTCCTTAATCACATAAGTCCATCTATGGACGCTCTTTATTTCAGCCCCCATAAGAATACGTTCAGTTTTAATAAGATAGATTCCGATTTTAAAATCGTTCACTTTAAAACTACTAATCAGTTCCATATATCCGGCACCATCTTCACGGGAGTGGTGCTCAAAATCTGTAGCTGTAAATGGTTCATTGTAAAAATTTATGGCTCTGAACTTTTCATTCAGATTTTGTGGATCGCGCTGAAAACGGCCAGCCAAAAATTCATATTCTGAATTAATCAACCAGTTACACCCCATAAATTCATACTTCGTGACTTCGCCATTGTCCCCAAAACTGCAGGATGAAATAAAAAGTAACGTGACAACAAAAATAATTTTCTTCATATTTTACTTTCCAATCCATATATCGTCTAAGTGACAGTTGTTACCGACCATATGCACTATACCGATGGACAACAAACTGGCCACTAACGCGGCCAGAAGAGCAGTTTTACCTATTGACTCCGAGAAGGCTCATATGTGTTAACTCGATTTCTTACGGTTTCATCTGAAAAATAAAGCTTCTTGGTCCGTATTTCGGTTACCCGACTACTATGTTCCAGATTAACAGCCACCGTTTTTCTAACAGAGGAAAACAGCACTTACCCGTATGCGAACGGTATGAACTGGACAGCTAATTTGTGGGCAAATATTCGTGTTCTTGCCCTCGAGCTAATAATGGAAAATCAATCACCGCTACAATATCGAAGATATGAATCCACCTGTTTTGAAACTTCATGCCGTTCGGGCGGGTAATATCTTTTGACAATCTCCCACCTTTTCTCAGTAGCGGGAACACTTCTTAAAATTAATAGATTTGGAATTAACCACGCGACTGGTGCCTTTTCCGTCTTGAAAGGTTGAAAAGGATCGACACCGTTTATCAACAAGTAGTTTGCAAGAGCTTCAGATTTGGCTAAGAATTCTTTATCGTCAACGGCCGCAACATTAAATGCCTCTGCAAGCAAATAGGTTCCAAACTCAGTCAATAGTTGCTCATCTATCAAATGTTGATTGGCCGGATACGCATAGATAAACATAGGTCCATCAACCCCATAGTAATCATAAAAGCTCCGAGGATACAGATCTCTTTCTGCAACACAATCTTTCATTTCAACATCAGAAAGCAAACCAATATCACAATATCGGGCAGTTATTGGCGCTGCGAACCTCGAAAAATCAATTTGCTCACAGTACTTTTGACTACATCCTTGTAGCAAGACAAACATTATCAAATAACGCATTTATTTCCCCTTTACTGGAATAACCTCTGTATAGCCGTTCCGCGGATTCACGACAAATCGGAACTTAGGCTCTGGCAGCTCGGGTGGGCGCATAGATGCAATCATGAAAATTCGCCCCCAACCTGCTGGCCCTTTCACTGCGTTAGATCCGATATCCCAACCCTTTTCTGCTGCCTCAACAAATGTTCCACTTATCTGACCAGACAGATACCTCAAATGAATACTTCTGAAATCATCCGCCATCTGATGAGTAATTATTGACATATCCATATTATGAACGCCGACAAGCTCGGGATACCGCTCTCTGACTGCATCCCAATTCTCAGATTTCCTCCACTTATTAAGCTCAGCCCTTCTGGAATTTGCGTCTTCAGCAATCTGTTTAGCTGCACGCTCCAACCGCCTGACTGTGGCATCATCATTCAATAACCTGGAAAACGCGCCCGTTACAGCACCATTAGCAAATTTACCACCGGCGATACTGGATGCAGTGCCACCTATCATGGCTGCAATCACGGCATTGTGCGTTCGGTCGCCAATTGTAGAGGCCCCCTCAACAAACAAGTTATCACCACCGGCCCAACTGGCAGCCTGTGTAAAGCCTGCCGCTGCAAAGCCATGCCCGAATTTACCTCCTTGCAACACACTGCCCATTCCCCCGACAGCACCATGGGCAATTACTTTACCAAAGCCGGCATTCATACTGTGCAAATGACCGAACATGCCTCCCGTAAAAGCGCCAACCAACGCCCCTTTTAAAGAGCCTGTGGATACCGCCCCAGCTACAAAGCCAGTAATAGCACCTACTGTCGCAGCGCTCAGTCCCTTCATAATCGCTAAATGTGGCATATACACCGCTATGGCAATAGCCGCTATAGTCCGCCAATGCTTCTTAATCGACTTAAATATATACCCACTAGGATCGGTATAACTCAGCGGATTATTCAGTACATAACTATAGCGGTTAAAGTTCTGGCTGTTGGACGGCGACTGCACGAACGGATCGGCTTGTAAGAAGCGGCCAATATGGCTATCGTAAATCCTACCGCCCATATGCACTATGCTGGCATGGTCTACCTGTAAATGCCCGGTAAAGCCCCTGCTGGTTTTGTTCAGTATCGAGGCCAGGCTTAACGCCACCGGGACATGGGCGGCCGTATACACCTGCCGCCTTTTACCAAAGGCATCAAAACTCAGTTTTTCCAGCAGCTGGCCGGCAGCATTGGTTATCACATCGACACTGCCCAAATGGTCGGTGTACACATAGCTGGTATGCAAGGTGTTGCCGCTACGCTCTACAATGGCATTGGCAAAGGTGCGGAGGAAGCGCCGTTCACTGCCCTCAATTATCAGCTCTACCCCACCATGCTGATAAAAGATTTTGGTGCTGCCCTGCTCGGTTACATACCGCTTAACCAGATTACGACTGCCATCGTAAGTGTAAAAACTGTCACCCGGTGAGCTGTTATTAGCGACATCGGTGTTATAGCTACGAATTCGGCTGGGTTTGCCGATAGCACCATAATCAATTTGCCGCACCAAAGTACCATCACTATACTGATGCGTTTGATTTCCCATCGTATCATAACAATAACTTTGGGTGCCGATTTGGCTTACCGCCCTTGGCCCGGCTGTCCGGTTGCACTGGTTGGGCCGTATGCCGTATAGTCGTACGTTGCGAATGGGATAACAAAGATTACCTTGGGCAACGATCTATCTTCCGATGATCTAAGCCTCCACCTTGGGTAAATGGCCCAATTACTTCCTCTAAAAATGCTTGGACCGCCGGACTGTGTTGCTCACCACGCAACTTAAGTAACACAAGCATAGCTTCATCCTGATGTAGCCCCCTCAGTGCCTTTATCGCATTTTGTGCCAATCCATCTTGCTCATGCCGGACAATATTAACAAAATAATCAATGTCACTTGTAGTACCAACCTGACCTAATGTCCGAATCACATCAACTTTCAAACCTACATCCTGTGTATCTTTATATTGGATAGCATAATCACGCAATTTTACTTTGGAGATATTTATAGGGCAGCCCCATGCTTTCTCAGCATTTGCCAGATGAAAAGCCACATCTAAACGGAAGCTCGCCTCACTCATCAGTTTATAACGATCATGATTGTAAAGTGGGTGCTCTTGTCGCCACAACCGTTCCAGCTCCTGCACAAACAGCCAGCGTATTTGCTCATTAGCACTTGCCACAGCCTTATCACGGTGCAAGCCATTTTTGAAATGTAAATAGTGCTCATATAATGTTAATTTGCGTGGAAACCAAGCTGATTTGCGCCAGTCGTTATACTCATTAAGTGCATTCTGTAAGTTCACCAGCTCAAAACTATCGGCCCGGCTTAAACTTGAAAATGCCAGCAACATATAAATCAACAATAAACGCATACAGTCCTCACTTTCTGAATTCATTTAGTTGTTGGCGCTCGTCGTGTAAAACGCCACTGTGTGTCAGTGCTAATAGCCGTTCTCGTGACTGTTGTCGAAGACATCGGCACTGAGAAGTCGATTGTACGGCCAAGCAATGGTGAATACGCTGTATAGTTCCGCGTCCAAGTCGTTTCTGTTCCATGAACACGATACACAGTTAAAGTATCTTTGATAAGGCGAGTGTGGTACCACTTGGCTTCTATTCCTGGCCCAATAGGCATTCCCATTGGGCCTCTTAAAGCGGGCAACTGCCCTTCAACCGTAAAATTAATCTCTCCCGGAAAGTCAAACCTAAACTTAGCATCAGAGGCCCACTCATAGTCTAGGTAATCAATTAATTTTTCTTCATGACCCGTATCACGCCATTCGGGAATTGCACTTTTCGAGTAATGATTATACAACGCCTGAAAGGCACCGGTTATCGCCCCATTAGCAAACTTACCGCCCGCAATTTTTGATGCAGTACCACCAATAACGGCAGAGGTAAAAGTACCTGTAACTACATCATTGCCGAGCCGGTCATTTAACGGAGTACCTATTGCTTTGGTATAGCCTGCTGCAAAGAACCCATGCCCAAACTTACCACCTTGCAAACTAGAAGCTACACCACCCGCTACCGCATGTGCCGTTATCTGGCTGGCTATTTGCCCTGACGTTAACATATTGCCACCAAACTCCGTCAAGCCTTGCACTTTATTCAACTCGTTTGCTGCTGCTAGCTTACTAAAGTGCTGCCCTATCTGATGGAAAGCGGCTCCGGTAAATGCACCAACCAATGCGCCTTTAAGGCTTCCCGATGCAATACCTCCGAGTACAAAGCCTGACGCTGCGGCATTCAACAGATTGGCAGTAGCCCACCCCTGAAATCCTGGCACAAACAACATCGCCACACTTAAGAAAGGCGCAAACTTACCCAATGCTTTGTTCAACTTCTTAAACAAATACCCACTAGGATCGGTATAACTCAGCGGATTATTCAGCACATAACTATAGCGGTTAAAGTTCTGGCTGTTGCTCGGGCTTTGTACGAATGGGTCGGCTTGCAGGAACCTTCCTATGTGTGAATCGTAAATACGCCCGCCCATATGCACTATGCTGGCATGGTCTACCTGTAAATGCCCGGTAAAGCCCCTGCTGGTTTTGTTCAGTATCGAGGCCAGGCTTAACGCCACCGGGACATGGGCGGCCGTATACACCTGCCGCCTTTTACCAAAGGCATCAAAACTCAGTTTTTCCAGCAGCTGGCCCAAGGCATTGGTTATCACATCGACACTGCCCAAATGGTCGGTGTACACATAGCTGGTATGCAGGGCGTTACCGCTACGCTCCACAATGGCATTGGCAAAGGTGCGGCGGTAACGCCGGTTAGTGCCTTCTTTTATCAGCTCTACCCCGCCTTGCTGATGAAAGGTTTGGATCAGCACCATGCTCTAAAGCAAGCTTCAAAAACTCGAGATTTTCATTTTGTGCAGCAAAAAACATCACTGACATACCATCATAAAAAATAGCGTTTGGATCTTCCCCAAGTTCTAATAAACGCCAAAATCCATGAATGTTATTTTGCTTGATGGGCCAATATAAAGGCGTTACACCAAGCTCCCCCCCGAGCATTCACATCCGCACCCTGCGCCACTTTCTGCTCTATTTGCGCGATTCGACCACGACCAGCAGCATCAGCCAATGCACAGCTTATTTCATCTGGAAACATATGCCTTAATGGGACTCGACTAACAAATTCATAGCGCGAGCTAGCACGCATCGCTCTTTACTTAGAATCCATTCGTTTTATCACCTCACTCGATTCAGGTAGTGCAGGTTGCGAAGGTATGGTATTCGCGCAGCTAAGCAACAGCGCGGCGCTGATATAAACAAACAGGGACATGCTATGCTTCATCATATTCCCTCCTTAACAGGCATTGGCTGCACGCCGACAACAGCTACTACTCAGGAAACTCCACACCTTGCGTTTTGAGCCAGTCCACCACTTTTTCATATTGCCGCATTTGCTCAGTGCCTGGCAACATGGTGCGCCTCGTGTTAAGGAGTGTATCTATAAATCCATAGCTGCGGTAGCGACCCGAGCCTTCTACCTGGACGGTATAATCCGCTCCACGAACCAACAAGGCATAAGTCACATCAAACCGTAGATTCGTCGTAAAGAATAATGGTGTCTTTCCATCGCGAGTTTTGGCATTGATATCCGCACCGGCTTCAAGCAACAGATCAATGGCCTCCACAGCGTTGGCGTTATGAAGCGCCGCATGCATCAACGGTGTTTCACCGATAAACCGGGTCACTATCTCTCCGTGCTCCCGAGAGGTACGCTTCCCACCCGATACCAAGTTAGGATCTGCTCCGTGGTTCAACGCCAGTCGCAAAAATTCCAGATTATTCTCGGTGGCGGCGAAGTACATGATCGAGGTGCCGTCCTCAAAAATTACATTGGGATCGGCACCCAGTTCCAGAAGTTTTCTAAAACCCGCTACGTTTCCCCGCCGGATCGGCCAATACAGTGGCGTTGCGCCACTGGTACCTAGGGCATTCACGTCAACGCCCTGCGCTACCAGAGTTTCAATTTGCTGGATCCGCCCTCGACCAGCCGCATCGGCTAGTACCCGCGCCTGGTCATCAGGATACATGGTTCGTAGCGACATGCGACTGACCAGTTCCTGATTGGCCCGGCGATTCGCTTCTTTCTGCTTCATATCCATTCGTTTTATCACCTCATTTATTTCTGGCGATGCAGGTTGCGAAGGTATACTGCTTGCGCAACTAAGCAACAAAATTGCGCCGATTAAAACAAACCCTGTGATTCTATAATTCACTATATCCCTCCCAATTAACAGGCACTGGTTCGCCGACAGACATCGCTCATCATATGCCAGCCAGCCGGACCCAGCGATACTTTCTGCCCGTAAACCCTAGTAGGCGACAGGGCATTACCCAGGCGTAACGCGTCGGTAGAACTTCGATAGTGCTTGATGGATGCCCCAGCTGGCGAATGCCCCTTGATGGTGTTTGCATGCAAACCAGCAGCATTGAAGATGGTAGCGCTACCACCAACACGAATAGCCGAAGCCGCCGCTAGTCCACCACCCAATGAATGGCCAGTGAAGTGGATATTGCCACCTGTCCGAGCATGGTAGTCCGCCGCCAACCCCATGGCTGCACGGTACTGTTTACTCTCCAAACCAAATGCTTGCCGGAAGTTATCACCCCAGTCCGATAGAGTAGCTGTACCTCGGTAAGCCACTATGGTATGGCCGTCCGCGTTACCCCAAACACCGGCATAGAGGTTATCATGGGTCTCAAGAACTTGTAGTGTATATCCACCCACAGAATCGCCTTCAGCCAGATTTTCGTTATACATGGCGTTCGACAATTGCCCACTCGCGTTATCCAAGTCCGACAGCTCAGGGGCAGGCCGTGTATTAATCGCCTCACCCAAAGCTTGCGCAAAACCAGCCGCAAAGGCGCCATTGCCAAACTTACCGCCAGTCATCTTCGATACAGTGCCGCCTACTATCGCGCGGGCTATGGTACGGCCATAGGCGTTGTCAATCTTACCTATCCCGCCCGAGGCCAGGCTACTGACGCCTGCCGATATAAAGCCATGCGCAAATTTACCCCCACTCATCTTGGAGGCAAGCCCGCCCACAGCGCCATGCAATAGAAAGCCTGATAAACCTTTTGCTTGTATGCCGCCCATCCCAGCGGTGAAAGCACCGATTAAAGCACCTTGTAAACTGCCTGAAGCAATGTAACCAGACAAGGCACCAAGCACAATCACATTCACCCCAGGGATAAACATGACAGCAATGGAAGCTATCGTCCGCCAATGCTTCTTAATCGACTTAAACAAATACCCACTAGGATCCGTATAACTAAGCGGATTATTCAGCACATAACTGTAGCGGTTAAAGTTCTGGCTGTTGCTTGGGCTTTGTACGAACGGGTCGGCTTGTAAGAAGCGACCAATATGGCTGTCATAAATACGCCCGCCCATATGCACTATGCTGGCATGGTCTACCTGTAAATGCCCGGTAAAGCCCCTGCTGGTTTTGTTCAGTATCGAGGCCAGGCTTAATGCCACCGGGACATGGGCGGCCGTATACACCTGCCGCCTTTTACCAAAGGCATCAAAACTCAGTTTTTCCAGCAGCTGGCCCAAGGCATTGGTTATCACATCGACACTGCCCAAATGGTCGGTGTACACATAGCTGGTATGCAGGGTGTTACCGCTGCGCTCCACAATGGCATTGGCAAAGGTGCGGCGGTAACGCCGGTTAGTGCCTTCTTTTATCAGCTCTACCCCACCATGCTGATAAAAGGTTTGGGTGCGCCCTTGTTCTGTTACATGGCGTTTTACCAGGTTACGGCTGCCATCGTAAGTAAAGAAGCTGTCACCCGCTGTGCGGCCGCTTTCGGCCTCTGCGTTGTAGCTGCGGATACGGCTGGGTTTGCCGATGGCATTGTAGTCAATCTGCCGCACCAGGCTGCCGTTGCTGTATTGGTGCGTCTGGTTGCCCATCGCATCATAGCAATAGCTTTGGGTGCCGATTTGGCTTACAGCCCGCGGGCCCGGCGTGCGGCTGCACTGGTTGGGTTGGGTGGCGAAAAATCAATGGACCTGACCCTTTTGATTTGCGCACTTGCGTGCGCACAGGTTCGGTTACTCTATTGACTCCGAGAGACTAATGGGTGACCCTATTGATTGATATATATGAGGTTATGGCTGCATAATTACGATTAATTCAAACAAACGACCAACTCGATTGAAGTAGTAATTATAGATTACCACTTCAGCCATGAACTTTGATTTTCCCTTGATAAATACAATATCAGAGCCATCAACTTCGCTAATGCCAATATTCACATCACTCTGATCATGGTCAATACCAGCCGAAAATAACTTATAAGCCTCGGTTGGGCAAAATTCAGTGCGTTTTTTCACTACATCAAGCAAGCATTCTTCATAAAAACTCATGAATTCTTCACCTTTCAGCTCACTAAGAGTTATAGCTTTTACCTTGCCCGTCGCATAAAACATATGCAATGAATTGTTATCCAATAACTCTTTATCTATATCTCCGGATGGTATATGTAACAGGGCGAGATCGCGAACGTTTT
>NZ_LZEJ01000024.1:0-48042 GCF_001704375.1 Alishewanella sp. HH-ZS
TGCGCGCCATGCCCGGCGCACCATCGAAAAAGGCGCCACAGGGGCGCCTTGCACATCAGGTTTTTTCAGGTCTTGTTACATCAATCCAGCAGTTGATAAGCTGGCAGGGTCAGGAAGTCCACCAGTTCATCTGCTGTGGTAATGTCCAGCAATAAGGCTTTGGCGCGTTCAAAATTCTGGCTATGCCAGACCTCGGCGCCCACCTCGGCGAACACTACTTCGGCTTCTTGCTCCAGTAAGGTAGCAAAAAATGCTTTGGTGACCAGCTGACCATTACTCAGCTGCTTACCATGTTTGATCCACTGCCAGATCGAGGTTCTGGAAATCTCCGCCGTCGCAGCGTCTTCCATCAAACCATAGATCGGTACGCAACCCTTGCCGCTGATCCAGGCGGCAAGATATTGTAGCGCCACCCGGATATTGGTGCGCATCCCCTGCTCAGTGCGTTCACCATCACAAGGCGCCAGTAACTCAGCGGCCGTGACCGGCGCATCCTGCTCGCGCAGCACATGCAGTTGATTGGTTTTACCGCCAGTTAACACCTGGTCAAAGACCGCATTGGCGGTAGCTGCCAGCCCCGGATGGGCTACCCAGGTACCGTCATGGCCATTACTGGCTTCCAGCGTTTTATCGGCAGTCACCCGCTCTAAAATCGCGGCATTAGCCGCCGGATCCTTAGCCGGAATAAAAGCCGCCATACCGCCCATCGCCAGCGCACCGCGCTTATGACAGGTTTTGATCAGCAGTCGCGAGTAAGCACTTAAAAACGGCTTATTCATGGTCACGACCTGCCGATCTGGTAATACCCGATCCGGATGGTTATTTAAGGTCTTGATATAGCTAAAAATGTAATCCCAGCGCCCACAGTTCAGCGCGGCAATATGATCTTTCATCATATACAGGATCTCGTCCATCTCGAATACGGCTGGCAGGGTTTCGATCAGGATAGTGGCGCGGATGGTACCTGTCGCCACAGCAAACTTACGCTCGATAAAATGGAAGATATCATCCCACCATTTCGCTTCCAGATGGCTTTGTAATTTCGGCAGGTAATAATACACGCCGGTACCTTTCGCCAGGCGGGTCTGATAGTTATGGTAAAAATACAGCGCAAAATCCAAAATGCTGCCCGGAATTTGCTCACCATCCAGCTCAATATGCTTTTCCCATAAGTGCAAACCGCGGACCCGGGCAATTAACAACGCCGGGTTGTCTTTTAACGCATAGTGTTTACCGCTTTGTGGATCGGTATAGCTGATAGTACCCAGATTAGCATCGCGCAGGTTGATTTGGCCCTCAATCACACCATCCCAGCTTGGCGTTTGTGAGTCTTCAAAGTCCGCCATAAAGACTTTGACATCGGCATTCAGGGCGTTAATGATCATCTTGCGATCCACCGGACCGGTAATTTCCACCCGGCGATCCAGCAAATCGGCTGGTAAGGGCGCAACCTGCCAGGCGCCGTCGCGGATGGCTTGGGTTTCAGGCAGAAAATCAGGTAAGGCACCGGCATCAAATTGCGCCTGCCGCTCTGCCCGAGCGGCTAACAGGGCTTTTAACCGGGGCCGGAATAGCTGTACCAGCTCGCTGACAAATTGACAGGCCGGTTCAGTCAGGATCTGCTGATAGGCATCGCTGATCGGCGCTTTAATGGTTAAGCCGCCACGGGTAATCGCTGTTGTCATGTTGCTGCCTCTGTACTGTTTCAGATGAAGTTACTATAAGCCGGATTTCTCCATAAAAGCCATTAATGGCGACTATGACAAGCATTCTTACAGAAAATATCAAAATCGTGGCGGCAACAATAATTGTGGCACAGCTTATGCTTAGACATCACTACCTTACAGGTCTTGTCAATTTTTCGTCGGAGGATGCATGGAATTTGTCATGCTGTTATTAGTTTTGCTGGTGGTGCTGGTCGCCCTGGTCGCCAGCCGTTTTATTGACAATAGTAATCCATTTCAGGTGCAGGCTAAACCAAGCTTGTTTAGTCCGGTCGAGCGCTCCTTTCTGAGTTTGCTGGAAAAAGCCGCGGCAGCTGATTACAAAATATTGAATCGGGTGAAACTGGCCGATGTACTGGAAGTACGGGACAGTGCTAATGACAAAACCCGGCGCAGCACGCTGTTAAAATTAAATGCCAAGTATCTGGATTTTATCCTGTGTGAGCCTGAATCGATGAAAGTAATCGCCGTAGTCGATCTGGTCAATGTACAGCACAGGGATGGTCATAAGGCGGTACCTGACTGGTTTGTCAGCGGTGCCCTGGAGGCAGCTGGTATCCCCTATCTGCGTATTGCCATTAAATCCGGTTATACTGTGACTGAATTACAGGCTGCGCTGGCGCAAAAACTAGGCAAGCCAGCGCCCAAGGTCGAACCGACGTTAAAGGGTTTAGTGAAAAAGGGGCCAACCCGACCAATCCGCTCGTTAAAGCCCACTACCGCAACCTTAGCAGCGCCTGCCTTGAGGGCAGTACCGGCGCTTTCACACTCACAAATTAAAGCGCAGTCTACTGCGCTGATCCAAGCTTCTTAACGCACAGGAGAAATGAGTCACTCCGCGCTAAGATCGAATGCCGCCTGCTGCAACAGGCGGCATTCACCCTTTTATTCAGCCTGCTATTGTCCCTGCCGCTAAAAATAACTAAAGTTAAAAACAACAACGCCGATATAAGATCGCCGTTAAGCTAACCGGAGGGAAAAATGAGTCAATCCGTTGGCGCCCTGGCGTCTGCTCAGGCCTTTGAGGTACTGGGTGCTGTTATGGCCAAGAAACAACAGAATCAGCAAGCACAAATGACCAATTTATTGGTGCAAAGTGCAATGCAAACTGTTGAACAAACCTCAATGGCACAGCCGGTGGGGAATCTGGGTCAAAATATCAATATCTCGGTATAGTCACCGACAGGTCACGGCGACAGTAAGCTCAGTTTACTGTCGCCGCCCTTTTTACCGGCGTTTAAAGCGCACCACTAATTCGTGTAACTCGCGCGCAATATGCTGCATTTGCACTGTCGTTGCGGCTGATGCATCAGCCTGTTGCAGGCTTTGCGTGGAAAGATCGGCAATATTTACCACCTGCTGATTAACACTTTCTGCAACATGCGCCTGTTGCTCGACCGCTGTCGCCATCTGCAGCGCCATCTGGGTAATCGCATTAACCGCTTCTGAGATACCATTTAGCATTTCGGCCGTTTGCCTGACTTGCTGTAAGCCACTTTCGGCGCCTTCCGTACCCGCAGCCGCCACCCGTACCGCATTGGTCGCTCTGCTACCAAGCTCATTGATAATGCTATGAATTTCTTTGGTAGAATGCTGGGTGCGCTGCGCAAGATTACGCACCTCATCGGCCACAACAGCAAAACCCCGTCCTTGCTCCCCGGCGCGAGCCGCCTCGATAGCGGCATTAAGTGCTAACAAATTGGTCTGCTCGGCAATTTGCTCAATCATTTGCGCCACCGAGGCAATTTTTTGGGTTTGCTCTGATACCTCCGCCACCGAGCTGGCAATCTCAGCCACCGTTTGCCGCAAATCCTCAATCACTTTGCGCGTGGTGCGGGCAGCATCCCGTCCCAGTGCCGCCAACTCATTAGCATGCTCAGCCCGGCCCGCCGTTTCCTGCACGTGCCCGGACACTTCATTGATGGTGGTGGTCATCTGATGCATCGCCGCAGCAGTCTGATCCGTTTCCTGCTGTTGTAAACGGATTTTCTGCCGACTGGCATCGGCTTGTTGTTGCCCCAGCTCCGCTTGCCCGGCAACAGATTTAGCCGCGTCTTCAATCCGGGTTAACACCGCCCCCAAATGCGCTTCCGAACTCATAATGCTGACTTTCAGTGCCCCGAGATCCGGCTCATCATCAGTAAAGGTTAACACCGCTAATTCATGCTTAAAGGCGTTGTGTAACAGGGTCTCCAGACTATGTAACGCGCTTTTTCGACTGTAGTGCGCTACCACGAAATGGCCTACCAACAAGGCCAGCAACAATACCGGGAGACCGACACCCGGCATCAGCCAGTAGCCAAGACCGACCGCGACCAGCGTTAGCAACATATAGGCTTTTTCGGCATTAAAATGCCAATGCCGGGTCGAATATTTGCCGGCATTGATCGCCCGGTAAAGCTTATCAGCGCGCTCAACATTTTGCCGGCTGGGACAGGAGCGAACCGACTCATACCCCACCACCTTACCCTGTTCAGTCACTGGCGTCACATAGGCATCGACCCAGTAATAATCGCCATTTTTACTGCGGTTTTTCACCAGCCCCATCCAGGGCCGGCCGGCTTTTAAATGCTCCCACATAATTTTATAGGCCAGCGGCGGCATATCCGGATGCCGCACTATATTATGCGGTTGGCCAATCAGTTCTTCGCGGGTAAAACCACTGATTTTGACAAAGTCATCATTACAGTGCTGTATCATGCCACGTAAATCGGTGGTGGAGATCAGTTTAACATCGGGGCTAAAGGTACGTTCGTGCTGGGTGACGGGTTGATTGATACGCATTAGTGCTCCTGCTTGCTTAACATCCTGATACCAAGCATAGCAAGCAGGTTTGGCTTCGCCAGTAAAAGCGAGAAAGATTATAGCGTTAAGTTTGTTTTAGCTGCAAAGCCGGCGCCGAAAAGCTCACCCCGGCCCAACCACTACGCTGAAAGTTGCGGATATTCTGGTGGTCAGTACCAGCCGGAGATTCCATTACCTGCCGGTAGTACTCACCGAATAATTGCAGCGTTTGCGCTTCCGACAATTGATGTAATTGTGCAAAGGCCAGAATTTTACAAGAACCGGTATTTTCGCCGGCAGCATTACTAAGCTCACCGTTTTGGAAGGCGACCGGTGTGAAATAATAATGTTGTTCAATTACCGCAATACTTTGCGCAAAACTGATACTATCCGGCTCAGTACTGAGTTGAATAAAAAAATCATCTAGCATGTGGCCCCTCCCGGCAACAATTGCAGAGGGCTCATCTTAAAAGCCTGCCCCACCAACTGCAATGCCCTTGACACTACCTTGGCAAATAAAATCTGGCACCAGCTGACAGAGCAGCAGAGGCTGCTGTCAGTCTGGCGCGGCTTAACTCAGAATTGATAAGAAACGCCAAGACGAAATTCGTTCTTTGCTGCACCACTGTTTAGTGCCAGGCTGCTGCGCACTGCCCAGTCGCGACTAAGATAAAACGCAATACCCGCCCCCAGGCTACCGTAATTATCGGCAATAGTATGATAACTGGCTTCGGTAAAGAGTTCGGCCTGGGGTGTCAGCGCATGTTTAACGCCAGCACCAAAGTAGAGACCGCTTTCATCCGCATCGCCGGAATAAGAATTCACACCCGCCAGCAGATAGGTTTGGCTTTGCGGTGAGAAATCCAGCTTAAAGCCGGTTAAATAGGCCACCCCCAGATCGACAACATTGAAATCAGCCCGGCCCCGTGATTGGCGACTGTAATCGGCACGCAAGACCCAGTTTGGCGCAAACTGCACTGAGCCACCGATATAAGGGCCATCGCCGCCAGCGTCAGTATAGCCGGCACCAATATAATTCCAGCGGACATTTGCTTCAGCGGGCACCAGCGTCAGTGTGCTAAGCACAGTAAGAGCAATAAACGTCTTGTTCATATCACAACTCCAGATAAAGGTTGCTGCGCTAAATTAGCGCTTTACACAGGGACCTAATTTAGCCGGCTAGCCTTAACCGGCTATGAATCGCGGCTAAGTGGCGAGATAGTTCTAGATAAGCGAACAAAGAGTGCCGAATTTTGCACTTATCTTTCGAACGATTATCAGATTTAATAGCACCAACAACTTAACCGGAGGTGACTATGCGTAGCATCAAACAACTGATCCCAGCCGTTACTGTATCGGACGGTGCTGGAGTAAAAATCAAACGTAGCCTGGGACAACAACCGCAACTGCGGTTAGATCCCTTCCTGATGCTGGATTGTTTTGGCTCTGAACAAGCCAGTGACTATATTGCCGGCTTTCCGGCCCACCCACACCGGGGCTTTGAAACGGTCACCTATATGCTGGATGGTCATATGTTGCATGAAGATCACCTGGGTAATAAAGGCCATCTGAAGAGTGGTGGTGTGCAATGGATGACGGCCGGCCGCGGTATTATCCACTCCGAAATGCCACAGCAGGAATCAGGCCTGATGCGCGGTTTTCAGTTATGGCTGAATTTACCCGCCGCTGAAAAAATGAAAGACGCAGCTTATGTCGATATTGCTCCTGAGCAGATCCCGACAGCTCAGCTTGCAGCAGGGATCAGCGCAAAAGTTATCGCAGGAGTCCTTGAACAGCCAGGGCAGCAATGGGCTGGTCCAATTCAAGGCCTGAGCACAGCACCGCTGTATTTTGATTTTACTGTCGAGGCTGGCGCTAGCCTCAGTATTCCGGTACCGGATGGCCACAATGTGTTGCTTTACCCTTTTAGTGGCGAAATTAACGTGGCGGGTAGTAAAGTCAAAGAGCATCATGCTGCGGTGCTGGGAACCTCAGGCGACGTCGAGTTCACGGCACTGACATCCTGCCGGGTATTGTTGCTGGCCGCAAAGCCGCTGAACGAGCCCGTCGTGCAATATGGTCCCTTTGTTATGAATAGTGTGGAGGAAATTGAACAAGCTATCCGCGACTATCAGAGTGGCCGTTTAACGTCCGGCAAGCCGGCGCAGAGCATCCGCTTACATCAATAGACCGTTTAGAAAGCCGGTGCTTTTCCGGGGCACTGGCTTTATAATGTTGTTTTCGACTAATCCGGATTCAACACATGCAACTGATTGGTATTATTGGGGCGATGGAGCAGGAAGTCGCCCTGCTAAAACAACAAATTAACCAGGTTCGTACCGAGCAGCTGGGCGGCTATACCTTTTATTTGGGTGAACTGGCCGGCAAACAGGTGGTGCTGGTGCAATCAGGGATCGGTAAAGTTGCTGCGGCTGTGGCGACGACCCTGATGATTTGTCAGTTCAAACCCGACTGTATTATTAACACTGGCTCAGCAGGCGGTTTTGATCCGGAGTTGAATGTCGGCGATGTGGTGATCAGTACCGAGGTCCGGCATCATGATGTCGATGTCACTGCCTTTGGTTACGAGTTAGGTCAGGTGCCACAGATGCCACCGGCCTTTAGCGCGCATCCGGCGCTGGTGCGGGCCGCAGAGCAAAGCATCAGTACCCTGGGTTTTTGTAAAACCAAGAAAGGGCTGATTGCTACCGGTGACAGTTTTATGTGCGATCCGGAGCGGATTGCCCGCACCCGCACACAATTTCCAGAGATGCTGGCAGTAGAAATGGAAGGCGCCGCCATTGCACAAAGCTGTTATATGCTGCAAACCCCCTTCGTTGTGATCCGCAGCCTCAGCGATATTGCCGGCAAAGAATCGCCGCAATCCTTTGATGCCTATCTTGAAGTTGCCTCCAAGCACAGCTCTGCCATGGTGCTGGAGTTACTGGCAGCAGTTGGCGACTTAACGTTGTAACTGACGGATGGCCGAATCGCTGCTGTTTGCCGCAGCACTTTGCGCGGTCAGTTTGCAGGCTGCCTGGCTGCTGCCGGTCAGCCTGCAACTGCACCCGGTTAGCCTGGTCGCCCGCTTCTGTCAAAAACTGGCGCTGAAAGTCCATCCCGATGCCCGGCGTCCCGCAGCACAACAGCGTCTTGCCGGTTTGCTGGCGCTGTTGTTAGTGCTGAGTCTGCCCCTGCTATTGTGGTATGGCTTCTATCTGATGTCATCCTGGCCCCTGTTACTGGATGCCATTATCTTACTCTGCTGTTTTAGCTGGGCCGGCTACCGCCAGCTGGGACTATCGTTGTGCCGCCAGCTGGAGCAAGGGCAATTGGCCCAAGCCAGGCAACAAGCTCAACTACTTCTATTGCGCGATAGCAAAGCGCTCAGTCAGTTAGGGTTGGTAAAGGCCGCGCTGGAGAGCCTGACCGTACGCTTTCAGCAACAGGTTGTGGCGATCATCTTCTGGTACCTTATTGCCGGTGCCGCCGGCGCCCTGTGCTGTCGCTTATGCCAGATAGCCAGTCAGCAGTGGTCAGTTAAACGGCCTGAGTTCCGGGAATTTGGCCGTGCCGCGGCGCTGTGCAGCCGCCTGTTTAATGTGCCAGCTTATCTACTCGGCGCCATTTTGTTGCACCTGCAAAGTATTGGCCGTCAGGCACAAGCACCGGTCGAACGGACTGAGGGTAAAGCCTTTCCTGTTAGCCGCCGCCTGTTGTTACAGCAACTTAGCCGTACCCTGAAGGTAAGTCTGGGCGGTCCGGCTCGTTATCAGCAACATGAGGTTCGCCGGCCACGCCTACAACAACGCTATGAGCCGGTGGTCGCAGATGTCAGACGGCTGCTGACCCTGCTCGATTATCAGCTCTATATCTGGCTGCTGTTACTGTGCCTGTGCTGTTGCCTGCTATGGTTTGTCGCAATGCCAGGCTAAACCTCTGCGCCGACAGATCACTTAGCGTATCGCGACAGACTGGACAAACCCTGTCTGCTCGTTATATGTTGCTTAGCCGACTCAGGTAGCTTTGCTATCAGCCTGAGTTCGCCGGCGCTGTCTTTTCAATACAATAGCCAGATATCAGAGCAGTGACGCAGCGCCGACCTGACCAGTGAAAGGAACAATTAGTGCGAACAGTCTTTGTTGCCTTGCTACTGCTGATCTGCAGCCAGCTGAGCGTGCAAGCGCAAACAACATTATTGCCATTAACGCCGGAACAAGGCTTATCCAACGGCATGGTCAGAGATCTGCATCTGGATCGCCATGGTTTCCTGTGGATCGCCACGGCCGGCGGTATTAACCGTTATGATGGCAATCAGTTAATCGAACTGCACAGCAAAGACCATCGTCTGTCGGAAATTGCCTTTAACGATATTCTGGAAGATAGCCAGGGCCGGCTCTGGCTAAGTGCGGATCATACCGGTTTGTACCTCTATGACGTGCAAAGCGGTGATTTTGAGCTGTTTGTAAAAGCGCCGCGTGAACCCGGACATCCGGTAGAAGCCACCATCCTCACAGTTACTGAATTAGATGCTGAGCATTTACTATTTGTGGTGAATCAGGCCGTGTACCGGCTGCGTATTAAAGATCGGCAACTGGACAAGGTGTTCGATCTGGCGAATATTGGTTACCCTGCAGGCTGGATCCGTCATCTGCTGGTGCAACAGCAGCAGCTGTTTATCGCCGCTTTTAATGGCCTGATCCACCTGGATCTCAGCAGTGGCGAGCATCGGTATCTGCCACATTTACCAGCAGAGATCGCTACACCAAGCACCGCACAACAACATACCAAATACTTGCTGGCAACAAACGAGCAGCTATACGTTGGTACTGTCAGTGGCCTCTACCGTATAGCGCGGCAGGATATCGACAATTTTCTGCACCATGGTACGCCATATCAGGCACAAACCCTGGTGGCAGAACGGAATATCTGGCATCTACGCTACCGCGGCGATAATCTGCTACTCGCGACAGATAGCGGACTCTGGCAACTGACCGCCAGCCAAAGCGTCCCTGAATTATTACTGTGTTTTAGCCAAAGCAATCAGCAATTACAGGATAATACGCTGGTTGATATCGCCCTGGATAACGAAGGGGGGTTCTGGCTGGCAAACCGGGGGGAAGGCGTATTTTATTATCATCCGCAAACCGATGCCTTCCAGAGCTGGTCTGCGAACACCGGTTTTGCACTTAGCCACCCCAATGTACAGTCAATGACTGAATTGCAAGGTGATATCTGGCTGGCAACCCAGAATGGTTTAAACCGGCTTAATCCGCAAACTGCTGAAGTTAAACAGTACCTGGTGAATACGAATGCCACACCCAGTCTGCACCAGGGCCGGATCCAGAAACTGGTCGCACTTGCCGACAAACTGTATTTGCAGAGTTATTATGCCGGCTTGCAACGCTTTAACCCGGCCAGTGGTGAACTAGAACCCATTGCCATTGCCCAGGCCGATCTGCTCGGTCCGGGGTTACATTCACTGTTTTATTTTCAGCGCACTTTTTACTTTGTGCAAAACAAGGCAATTTACCGGTACAACCCTGAACGAAACCAGATCACCGCGCTGGAACAGCTGACTGCCGCGCTACCAATGGAATACTTTGGTGAGTTTCTGGGTTCGGCCGACAATGGCAAAACCCTGTTACTCAGCACCTCAGACAAGCTGTGGCGTTATGATCCTGCCAGCGGAGAGGTAGAACTGGTGTTCAGCCTGCCGGATCAGCGTCCGCAGTTAAACCGCTATGCCTCGACACTGCACCTCAGCGCCAATGGCGTGTTATGGCTTGGGATCAAGGGCGCAGGCTTATATGCTTTTCAACCCGATACTTTTGAGTTACTGAAACATTTCTCAGTGCAATCCCAATTACGCAGTGACGAAATTCTGGCATTGACCAGTGATGCTGTGGGCGATCTCTGGTTTTCCTCACGCCATGGCCTGGCCAGAGTGGATACCACCAATCTACAAGTTGAGTATTTTGGTAAAGCTGATGGCCTGGCATTCTACGATTTTAACCCGGATGCAGTGTTAAAATTGAGTGATGGTCGTCTGGCCTTTGGCGCCAAAAATGGCGTCATGCTGCTCTCCCCGGCGCAGGTGAATTACCAGCAGGTGCCACTTCGAGTCGTTATCACTGAGTTCGCCAACCTCAGTTTGCAACAACCGCTAGCTCAGGGTTTTCTGAACAATCGCAGCTTTACTCTGCCCTATAATCAAAGTGGCGTTCGTTTACAGTTCAGCGCTATGAGCTTTCAGCAAAATCACCGGCTGCGCTACCGTTTCTGGCTCAGCGGTCAACAGCAACAACATACTGCCGAGCAACAAGGCAACCAGGTGATTTTTCCGCAACTGGCACCGGGTCACTATCAGTTTAATGTGCTGGCAATCTCCCCCCTTACCGGTGAACAAAGTGAAGTGGCCAGCCTGTGGCTGACCATCACCCCGCCCTTATGGCGCTCTGTGCCGGCTTACCTGTTGTATACCTTAGTATTGATGCTGACAGCCTTACTGGTTTGGCAGCGCCGGCGCCAGCAGCAACTATTACTAAGACGCGCTCATAAAGAACTGTTAAGCAGCGAACAGCGGCTCAATCAGGCGCTATCGTCGATTAACAGCGGCGCCTTTGAATGGCAGGCCGGTAATAACAGCCTGGAATCTAACCGCCTGCCCAGAATGCTCGGTACCTCAGAGCTGATGAACCGCATTACCTGGCAACAACATTGCTCACTGATCCACCCCGACGATCTGGCCAATGTTGAACAACAGTGGCAAAGAGTGCTGGCCCAACCTGAGCTAATGCTGGATATCACCTATCGGATGCGGCATCAGGATGGCCGCTGGTTATGGTTCCGTGACCGGGGCCGGGTGATCGAACTGGACAGTGCTTTGCAGCCCAGCCGTGTCACCGGCACCTACAGCAACATTACCGAAACCAAGGCCAACGAAGAAAAAGCCCGGCTGTTTGGTGAAGCCTTCCAGCAAACCCGCGACTGGGTGGTGATCCTGGATACCCGGCAACGGGTGTTGGCGGCAAACCAGTCGTTCTGCCAGGCCTTTGGCGGTATCGAACCTTATCTTGACAGCCCGCGGGTGCATCATCTTGGGATCAGTCTGGTACGTCGCCGCTATTACACCCAGTTGCTGAAAACCATGGCCAAAGGCGATCACTGGCAGGGCGAAGAGCAGGTGATCACGCCTGATGGCCGCGAACGTCCGACCTTGATTAATATCAGCGCAGTCGGCGAACAGGACGTCAGTTTCTTTGTACTGGTATTTACTGATATCACCGCGCAAAAGGCAGCCGAAGACGAGTTACGCTATCTGGCCAACTATGATGCATTAACCGGCTTACCGAACCGGGCCCTGCTGATGGACCGCATTCTGCATGCTATCGAGCAGGCCAAACGCGAGCGGCGCTCACTGGCATTGTGCTTCCTTGATTTAGATAAGTTCAAACATATCAATGACTCCCTGGGCCATGATATCGGCGATCTGATGTTAAAAGAGGTTGCCCGGCGCCTGAAACTAACACTGCGCGACAGTGATACGGTTGCCCGTTTGGGTGGCGATGAGTTTGTTGTACTGCTCGAAGGTTATAAGAGTAATGACAATATCAGTCATGTCGCCCGCAAAATGTTGCATACCATCAGTGAGCCGATGCAGCTTGGCTCCGAGACCGTCGCCGTCTCACCCAGTATTGGCATCGCCATTTACCCGGATGATGCGTTAAATGGCACTGAGCTGATGAAGCATGCCGACGTCGCCATGTACCATGCCAAAGAAGCGGGTCGCAATAACTTCCAGTTCTTTATCCGGGAAATGAACGAAAAAGCCCATATGCAACTGGCGCGGGAAACCCGCTTACGTAGAGCCATAGCGCAGCAGGAGTTTGTGAACTTCTACCAGCCGATTATCGACAGCCGCGAGCATAGTATTGTCGGTGCGGAAGTACTGTTACGCTGGCAAAGTAGTGACGGCATGATTTCGCCGGCGGAATTTATTCCGTTAGCCGAAGATTTACGACTGATCGTCAATATGACACAACAGCTACTGGAACGGGCGCTGTCAGATCTGCAGCAATGGCGCCAGGCCGGTTATGCACTCTATTTATCAGTCAATCTGACCACCCAACACTTGGAACAACCGGCACTGGCGGAAACCGTGCTGGCACTACTGAAAAAATACCGGTTACCAGCCCATGCACTGCGTTTTGAAATTACCGAAAGTGCGCTGATGCGCGATCAGCAAAGTGCGATCCGCACCATGCAATCACTTAGCGACGCCGGTATTAAGCTGGCGCTGGATGATTTTGGTACCGGCTACTCTTCACTGAAATACTTAAAGGAGCTGCCACTGGATGCAATTAAAATTGATCGTAGCTTTGTGCAGGACATCGGTATCGACCATAACGACGAAACCATTATTGATGCCATGCTTAGCATGGCTGGCAGTCTCGGCCTGTATTGCGTGGCGGAAGGGGTAGAAACCGAACAGCAACTGGCGTTTTTTAATAAACGCCATTGCTATCTGATCCAGGGCTTCCTGTTTAGCAAACCCTTACCTGCCGAGGCCCTGCTGGCGTTGCTGCAATCAGAACAATTTGCACCAGCGCCTTACAGTGAAAACGAAAACTGGCAGATTTAAACGCTGTTTAGTCGCTGGTTCAGGCTTTTGTCACGATTCAGCGGTATACTGGCGGCTTTGTAATTCGCCGGATGCATTATGGCTCCCCATCTCGTTAAAGGTGCCCTGCTGTTATTGCTGGCCGAGGCCTGTTTTGCCGGCATTGGCGCCGTAGTAAAGTTTACCAGCGCCACCGCCAGTGAAGCCCAGGTGGTGTTTTTCCGTAATTTCTTTGCCTTGCTGCTAATGCTGCCGTTTTTGTTTAAACACGGTTTTAGCCTGCTGAAAACAAGGCGTTGGTATCTGCATGCCAGCCGGGCCCTGACCGGTATTATTTCGATGTACTGTTTTTTCTATGTACTGGCCCGCTTGCCACTGGCACAGGGCATGCTGGTGCTGCTGCTTTCCCCCTTTGTGGTGCCAATCATCGCCCGCTTCTGGCTAAAAGAGCGGCCCTCGCGCATCACGCTGGCCGGCATTGTGCTCGGCTTTGCCGGGGTGGTACTGGCATTACCCACCCCGGACCCTAACCTGAATCTGATCTTACTGGTGGCGCTGGCGTCTGCGATCCTGGTCGCGGTGACCAAAACCACTATCCGCTATATGTCTGATACCGAGCCGGCGGTGCGTATCGTCTTTTATTTTTCGCTGTTAACGGCTGTGCTGTCGGCGGTGCCGGTGCCTTTTTACTGGCAGCCGCTAAATACCGAAGTCTGGCTGGCATTTTTGGGCATGGGGGTATTGGCAGCGGTGGGCCAGTTAGCGATGACCCGTGCCTATGCCATCGCGCCGGCCAGTGATATTGGCATGTGGACTTACAGCAGTGTGATCTTTGCCGGCGCCTTTGGTTACCTGTTCTGGCAGGAGCCGGTCACCATGAGCTGGGCTGCCGGGGTGCTGGTGATTTTCTATGCTGGTTATATCACTACACGGCAGCGCTTACTCTGAATGGAATACTTTAGCGTCCCGCTCTGGTACTGCGTCGTCAGACAGGCTAAAATACGCTCCCTTTTTTACAGGCGACAACACAGGCAAGAATAATGGGTAAGAAGCTGCATATTAAAACCTGGGGCTGCCAGATGAACGAATACGATTCATCGAAAATGGCGGACCTGCTGGATGCCACACATGGCTATACGCTGACCGAAGAGGCAGAAGAGGCCGATGTGATCTTGCTGAATACCTGCTCGATTCGTGAAAAGGCTCAGGAAAAGGTGTTTCACCAGTTGGGCCGTTGGCGGCCACTGAAAGAAAAGAATCCGGAGCTGATTATCGGTGTTGGCGGCTGCGTGGCGTCACAGGAAGGCAGTGCCATCCGTGAGCGGGCCCCCTTTGTTGATATCGTATTTGGCCCGCAAACCCTGCACCGGTTACCGGAAATGATCAATTCCGTGCGCGGTGACCGCTCACCGGTGGTTGATGTCTCCTTCCCGGAAATCGAGAAATTTGACCGTCTGCCAGAGCCAAAGGCCGAAGGTCCGACTGCTTTTGTCTCCATTATGGAAGGCTGCTCGAAATACTGTACCTTCTGCGTGGTGCCCTATACCCGCGGTGAAGAAGTCAGCCGGCCACTGGATGATGTGTTATTTGAAATTGCCCAATTAGCCCAGCAAGGGGTGCGTGAAGTCAACCTGCTGGGGCAAAACGTCAATGCTTACCGCGGCGCCACCCATGATGGCGGTATTTGTCATTTCTCCGAATTACTGCGCTTAGTGGCCGCCATCGACGGTATTGACCGTATTCGTTACACCACCTCGCATCCGGTGGAATTTACCGACGATATTATTGAAGTGTATCGTGATGTGCCGGAGCTGGTAGACCATTTACACCTACCGGTACAGTCTGGCTCGGATCGGATCTTAACGCTGATGAAGCGCGGCCATACCGCGCTGGAATATAAAGCGCAGATCCGCAAACTGAAGAAGATCCGCCCTCACCTCAGCATGTCATCCGATTTTATTATCGGCTTCCCCGGTGAAAGTGATGAAGATTTTCAGGCCACCATGGATCTGATCCAGGCGATTGATTTTGATATGAGCTTTAGCTTTATCTATAGCGCCCGCCCCGGTACGCCAGCCGCCGATCTGCCGGATGATGTCAGCGAAGACACCAAAAAACAGCGCCTTTATATTCTGCAGGACCGGATTAACCAGCAGGCATTAAAAATCGCCCGTGGTATGCTGGGTACTGAACAGCGGATCCTGGTGGAAGGACCCTCGAAAAAGAATATTATGGAGCTGACCGGCCGTACCGAAAATAACCGGGTAGTGAATTTCGAAGGCTCACCCGAGATGATTGGTCAGTTTGTTGATGTTAAGATCACCGATGTATTCAGTAACTCATTGCGTGGTACTGTATTGCGAACTGAACAACAAATGGAACTGCGCCGCCAGACCGCCCCGGCACAAATTCTGGCCCGGCAGCCAAAAACCGATGAGTTAGGCGTGACGGCATACGTCCCCTAAGCCTGCGTCTGAACCAATAGAGAGAGCCAGCTTGAACAGCGACAGTAGCAGTATTGAATTACAACTTGAGCCTGCCGACCACCGGCGGCTCACCTTACTCTGCGGCCCCTATGACGATAATCTGAAGCATCTGGAACGGCGCTTACTGGTCGAGATCAGCCATCGCGCCGGCCAGATCCGCATCGACGGTCCCACAGCTAATATTGACGCCGCCGCCCTGATCCTGCGCGAGCTGTATCAGCAAACGCTGAATGGCCAGCAACAAGTGCAAGCTATCAGCCCGGAGCAGGTACATCTGACTATTAGTGAACACTTTGATATTCAGTATCAGGGGCAGGAAGGCACCCAGCGCGAATTTTCACTAAAAACCAAAAAAGGCTTAATCAAACCCCGCAACCCGAATCAGGCTGCCTATGTGGCAAACGTGCTGCAACATGATGTTAGTTTCGGCATTGGCCCGGCTGGTACCGGTAAAACCTATCTGGCCGTGGCCTGTGCGGTGGATGCGCTGGAAAGTGGCCAGGTCAAACGGATAGTGTTAACCCGTCCGGCGGTAGAAGCCGGCGAAAAACTGGGCTTTTTACCCGGTGATCTGGCGCAAAAAGTCGACCCTTACCTGCGCCCGCTGTACGACGCCCTGTTTGAAATGCTCGGTTTTGAAAAGGTCGAGAAATATCTGGAACGTGGCGTGATTGAAATTGCGCCGCTGGCCTATATGCGCGGCCGTACGCTAAATGATGCCTTTATTATTCTGGATGAAAGCCAGAATACCACCATCGAGCAGATGAAGATGTTTCTAACCCGCATCGGTTTTAGCGCTAAAGCCGTGATCACCGGTGATGTCACACAGGTCGACTTGCCCCGCGGTCAGTATTCAGGCCTGAAACATGCGATTGATGTGCTCAGTGCCGTGCCGGAAATCAGCTTTAACTTCTTTAATGCCAAAGATGTGGTGCGCCATCCGATAGTGCAGCGCATTGTGATGGCCTATGAAGCCTATGAAGCGGCGCAACCAAAAACTGAAGAGCCAGCACGTAGCGGGAGTCGCCGATGAGTATTATCCTGGATTTACAACTGGCCAGCAGTGCTCAGGATCTGCCTGACACAACTCAGTTTCAAACCTGGCTGGACGCGGCCATCTTGCCGTTTCAGGAGCAGGCTGAGGTCACAATCCGGGTTGTGGATGCCGCAGAGAGCCAGCAACTGAATCTGCAATACCGCGGCAAAGACAAACCGACTAATGTGCTGAGTTTTCCGTTTCAATGCCCTCCCGGCATTGAGCTGCCGCTGCTTGGCGATCTGGTGATTTGTGCGCAAGTCGTTGCTACGGAAGCAGCTGAGCAGGGCAAGCCGCTGGCGTCACACTGGGCACATATGGTGGTGCACGGCTGCTTGCATTTATTGGGATTTGACCATATAAATGACGCTGATGCTGAGCAGATGGAAGCAGAAGAAATTCAGATTCTGCAGCAACTTGGTATCAGCAACCCCTATTTACTGGATGAAATCTGATGTTCAATTGTTATGGAGCTAAAGTTCACTGATGAGTGACGACAATCCCCACTCTAGTCGCGGCTCTGCGTCGCGTAGCTGGTTAGAACGTATTGCCAGCATTTTTAGCGCAGAGCCACAGGATATCTCGGATCTGGAAGACATTATCAGCGAAGCCGCCGTACGCGAGCTGATTGATACCGATACCAAGAATATGTTGCAGGGTGTATTGGACGTATCCAATATGCGGGCCCGCGACATTATGATCCCCCGCTCCCAGATGGCCACGCTGGATATCGAGCAACCGCTGGCCGAAGTCCTACCCATTCTGCTGGAAAACAATCACAGCCGTTATCCGGTGGTAAATGAAGATAAAGACCATATCGAAGGCATTCTGATAGTCAAAGATCTGCTGCAGTATGCACTGGACCCCAGCAATACCGATTGGCAGTGGCGCGATCTGGTGCGCCCGGCGGTCATCATCCCGGAAAGTAAGAAAGTCGATGCCCTGCTGCGGGAATTCCGGCAAAAACGCTACCATATGGCAATCGTCGTGGATGAATACGGTGGCGTTTCCGGCCTGCTGACGATTGAAGATATTCTGGAGCAAATTGTCGGCGAGATTGAAGATGAGCACGACGATGAAGAAGAGCACGATATCAAGAAGATGGCTTCGCGGGTATTTCAGGTGAGCGCTCTGACGCCACTGGATGAATTTAACGAAACCTTTGGTACCCAGTTTGACGAGGAAGATGCCGATACCATTGGCGGTATTGTGTTGCATGCCTTTGGCCATATGCCAGCAAAGGGCGAAGCGATTACGCTGGGCGATCTGACCTTTAAAGTCAGTAAAGCCAATAGCCGCCGCCTGATGCAGTTACAGGTGATCCGCTCGCGCCCGAGCGAAGCAGAAGGAAGCTAATCATCAAAGCGCTGTGGTCCCGGCCCTGGTTGGTTGCCGTCAGTTTACTGCTGGCCGGTTTAGCCAATACTCTGGCTTTCGCTCCCTATACCCTCTGGTGGTTGCCGCTATTAACGCTGGCCTGGTTTAGCGCAGCCATTGCCAACAGCGCCAACCCGCGCCAGGCCGCCGGCTATGGCTTTAGCTATGGTGTCGGTTGGTTTGGGCTAGGCATCAGCTGGGTACATGTCAGTATCGACCAGTTTGGTGGCTTGCCGCTGGCTGGTAGTCTGAGTTTAATGGCGCTATTAGTCGCCTATCTGGCACTGTTTCCGGCCTATACAGCCTGGCTCAGTCGTCGCCTGCTGGGCACTCTCGCCTTACCACTGCTGCTAATGGCGTGCTGGACCCTTAGTGAGTGGCTGCGCAGCGTATTGCTTACTGGCTTTCCCTGGTTATCGCTCGGCTACAGTCAAACGGATTCACTGTTCAGGCACTATGCGCCGCTGCTGGGTGAAATCGGTATCAGCGCCGTGCTGGTTTTTATCGCAGCCAGTCTGGCCAATCTGCTGCAGCGTCTTTCCTGGCCTGGGCGCTGCTGGCCAGCCGTAGTTAGTGTACTACTTTGCCTGCTGAGCCCAATGCTGGTGCAGTTTAAAGGCTGGCACCACAACAACGAGCAGTTAAGTGTGTTGCTGGTACAGGGCAATGTGCAGCAGGAGCTGCGCTGGGTGCCGGAGCAGGAATGGCCGACCATGCTGAAGTATCTGGATCTGACCCGGCCGCATCTGAGTCAACACCAACTGGTGATCTGGCCGGAGGCTGCCGTGCCGCGTATTGAACCTCTGGCCGATGACTTTCTGGAGAACCTGGATAAATCAGCGTTTTATAGCGATACCGCGGTCATTACCGGCATTATCGATTACAACCTGAAAACCCAGGAAGCGTGGAATAATCTGATTGTATTGGGTAAACAAACTGCCGATGCCAATAGTGGTCACTATTTCCATGGCCACGCCAACCGCTTTAGCAAACATCATTTACTGCCGATTGGCGAATTCGTGCCATTTGAGAGCTTTCTGCGCCAGCTGGCACCGATTTTCGATTTACCGATGAGCTCTTTTAACCGCGGCAGCTATGTGCAACCCAACCTGACTGCCAATGGCTTTCATTTATTGCCTGCGATCTGCTTTGAAATTGCCTTCCCGGCGCAGATCCGCGCCAATCTGACCAGCGAGACCCAGCTGTTACTGACCGTCAGTAATGATGCCTGGTTTGGCGATAGCATAGGCCCGCATCAGCACCTGCAAATTGCCCGTATGCGGGCACTGGAATTTGGTTTACCGCTGTTACGCGCCACCAATAATGGCATCACCGCGACCATAGATGCCGATGGCCAGATCCGGCAACGCGCGCCGCAGTTTACTGAAGCAGTATTAAGTGACCAGCTATCGCTGACCGATGCGAATACTCTGTACCTGCGCCTGGGCAATCTGCCAGTCTTTGGTTTTAGTACTTTGCTATTACTGCTTGCCGCTTATCGCCGCGCGCGGCCAAGCCGTTAACCCCTGCAACATAGGGTGTAGCCTCCACCCGACTATTTTTTCTGCTGTACCCAGTTTGCCGGTTGCAATTATTGGCAATTCATGACAAAACTTCTGCAGCAAAGTCATTTGCGATAAGTCGCCACCTAGATGCGACAAAAATAATAATAAGGCCCTTGGCCAATACCACAGCAATGAAGGAAGTCTCATGAAAAAAAATCACCTTACCCCTCTGGCCCTGGCAACCCTGGTTGCTCTGGGTTTAGCCGGTCAGGCCGTCGCGTCAGATCGTTTTATTATTCAGGTCGATAACGATAAAAAAGGCATCGTTAAAGCGCTGGCTGCGCAACTGGGCGCCGAGATCCATGTTGATTCAGACGGCTTTATCGCCGCTACCTTTAGCGGTAAAGATCTGTCCCAGGTTAAAGGCTTGCTCAGGAATCCGCATATTAAGCTGATTGAAGAGGACGCCAAGCGTTACCCAATGGCGCTGTACAACGATACCGCCGGCGATCCGACAGTGCAGCAATTAACCCCCTATGCTTATCTGCAGTCACAGGCACATCAAACCCCGTTTAATCTGGGCGCCTCACCCAAGGTCTGTGTGATTGACTCAGGTATTGCCCGGGATACTGGCGAAACCGGTGGTTATAATGCTGATTTTGACTGGGGTAGCATTAGCGGCACCAGTAACTCAGGTACCGGTGACTGGTTCCGCGATGGCGGCCCGCACGGCACCCACGTTGCCGGCACGATCGGCGCCGCGGACAACGGCTTTGGTGTGATCGGGATGGCACCGGGCACGCCGATGCATATTATCAAGGTCTTTAATAACAGTGGCTGGGGCTATTCTTCTGATTTAGCCCATGCTGCTAATCTTTGTGCACAAAATGGCGCCAAAGTTATCAATATGAGTCTGGGAGGCGGCCGCGCCAACAGTACTGAAGAGAATGCCTTTATCAACTTTACCAATAATGGTGGTCTGGTGCTGGCGGCAGCTGGTAACAGCGGTAATAACGTTCGCTCTTTCCCGGCTGGCTATCCATCGGTAATGATGGTCGGAGCTAATGATGCCAATGATCAGATTGCCTCATTTTCGCAGTATCCATCCTGCACTACCGGCGTTGGCAAAAATCAGACCACGAATGAAGGCCTCTGTGTCGAAGTGACTGCGGGTGGCGTGGATACCTTATCCACTTACCCCTCTGGTGGTGCCGCCTTTGCAGCACTCACCGCAGGGAATAACGGCTACGCCGCATCAGCGATGGAAAACACCGGCGATGCCTCAGGCAGCACCTATTTTATGGGCCTGGCGACCAGCACTAACAGCGCCGCAGCCGGTAAGATCTGTGTTATTGATCGTGGTACTATCTCATTCCACGACAAGGTACGTAACTGTCAGTTGTCGGGCGGTATTGGCGCGATCCTGATTAATAACGAACCCGGGATGCTGTATGGCACCCTTGGCACCAGCAATCAAACCAGCATCCCTGCTGTTGGCGCCGCCTTTGAAGATCGCAGCGCTCTGGTCGCTGCAACCTCGGCTTCGATCAGTAACGGTGCGTCAGATTATGGTTATATGAGCGGTACCTCGATGGCAACACCAGCTGTTGCGGGTCTGGCGGCGCGGGTATGGTCTAACTTCCCGCAGTGTACCGGTACTGAAATCCGCAATGCCTTAAAAGCGACCGCAGTGCGGCCGACGGGCGGCGATGCGGTGAAGTTTGGTAAAGGTATTGTCAAAGCGAAAGCGGCGCATGATTACCTGGCAACCCATGGTTGTGCCGGCGGCAGCTCGGGTGGTGGCGACACTGGTGGTGGTGGCGGCAGCTGCAAAGGTAAAAAGTGTAGCTGAGCGCTGTATCAGTTATTAGCTAGCCCTGATAATAGAAAGCCGCGATATCGCGGCTTTGTTTTTACTGGCTTGTTGCAACTCGCCGTTATTCCTCACTACCGCCGTTAACCAGCTCGGCGATTTCCGCCAGGCGCAGTAACGCCCGACCGTTAAGGGATTTTTTCGGATACTGACCGCGGTTATTACGTTCTCCTGCGACTTCACCGGTTAACAGCTCCAATGCCTGATCCACAGTTTTAACGGTGTAAATATGGAACTGCCCGGCAGCAACCGCAGTCACCACATCCTGATCCAGCACCAGATTTAACTGATTACTGGCCGGAATAATCACCCCTTGCTCACCAGTCAGGCCTCGTGACTGACAGAGCCGGAAATAGCCTTCAATTTTTTCATTCACACCGCCTATTGCCTGCACCTGACCGTATTGGTTAATCGAGCCGGTCACCGCCAGACTTTGCCGGATTGGAATCTCGGTAATGGCCGAGATCAGGGCACAGACTTCAGCCAGTGAGGCGCTGTCACCGTCAATGTGGCCGTAGGACTGCTCCATTGCAATATTCGCGCTTAAGGTCAGCGGAAAATCGCGGGCATATTTGGCCCCCAGATAACCGGTTAGTAATAATACACCCTTGGAGTGGATCGCTTTACCCAGCTCCACCTCTCGCTCGATATCCACTACGCCACTGGAACCGGCGAATACCGTCGCGCTGATCCGCGCTGGGGTACCAAAGGCGGTATCACCGATTTCCAGTACCGTCAGGCCATTGATCTTACCGACTGCCAGGCCGTCAGTATCGATCAGAATATGTCCTTCCTGAATATCTTCTAAAAACGCCTCACTGATGCGGCCGGTGCGGTATTTTTTCCCTGCCAGCGCCTGGCGGACATGCTCACTGGTTAATTGTTCAGCCTGTTGCTGCCGGGCAAAAAAGCAGGCTTCACGCACTAACTCCAGCACGTCGGCAAAACGGGCAGACAGCTTACGCTGGTGTTCAGCCTGACGGAAACTAAACTGCAATAGCTGCTGCAAGCCACAGCTACTTAGCGACAGTAAACCCATCTCCTGCAATTGCAGCTGAATTTGCGCTGCCATATCGCTTAAGGTTTGCGGCAAATAAGGCAAATAGTGCTCGAAATCGGCTAGTACCCGGAATAACTCATTAAATTCTTCGTCGAAATCCTGCACTAAATAGTACAGATCGCGCGAACCCAGCAACACCACCTTAACGCTGAGCGGGATGGCGCGCGGCGTAATAATAGTCGAGTTCGTTACTGCATGATCGCTAAGGGTATCAATCACCACTTCACCGGCCTTTAATGCCAGCTTTAACGCATCCCACACGGCGGGCTGGGTTAATAGCCGATCGGCATCCAGGATCAGATAACCGCCATTAGCTTTGTGCAGGGCGCCGGGGCGGATCATCCGGTAATTGGTAAATAAGGAACCACCGGCCGAGCTGTATTCCACCCGGCCAAATAGGTTGCCATAGCTGGGGTTAGGTTCAAAAATAATCGGCGCGCCAGACATCGTTTCATGATGTACCAGCACATTAGGCACAAACTCTTCGATAAAGATTTCGCGGCTAACCGGCTCCTCGCCTTTCTCGCCTTCCGATTCATCCGGCAGCAGCTCCATTACCGCTTTCACCAGTTCCGGTCGCATCTCACGCAGGTATTTTAAGACCCCCAACTCGGCATTGTAGTGATGCTCCAGCTTTTTCAGCATCGGCTTAATCGCTTGCTCAATGGTATCTTTGCGCAGCGCCCGCAAATTCTCCGACAATTCCCGCTTCCACTGCGGCAATTCCAACAGCTGTTCGTTGAGGATCGTTTCCAGCTCCGATACCAAATCATAGAAATACTGCCGCTGCTCTTCAGATAGCTTGGTAAATTCCTGATCATCCAAAGGCTTGCCATCAATGATTGGCGAAAAGCTTACCGCACCATTTTCTTCGTACAATACCACCTGCTTTTCCAGCGCTTTCTTCTCAACCTGTTCGATGGCCTGTTCATAACGCTCATCAAAGGCCCGGTGAATGGCTTTTTTCTTGCGTTGATAGCCAGGGTTATCAAAGGCAGCCGGAAAGGTATCCAGCAAATCATCAATCAAACTTTCCAGCTTTTTGACCAGCACCCGGCCTTCACCCGGTAGCAAGCGCAGCGTAATAGGTACCCGTTCGTCATCAAAATTGTTCAGGTAGCACCACTCTTCCGGCGTGGCTTTTTCACTGGCGGCCAGCTGCAGAATTTCCTGTACCAGCGTAAAGCGCCCCAAAGCCGGCTCCCCCATCACATAGAGGTTATAGCCCGGCATATCCATCCCAATGGCAAACTCCAATGCAGTTCGGGCGCGGTCCTGGCCGATAAAGGCGGCGGGAACAGCAGGTTGCTGCAGAATATCGGAGACCAGTGCTGAATCCAGTTGCGGGCCAAGTTGTGCCGGCGTCAATGCCAGTTGCTGCTCTAATTGCGTCATTTAGTGCCTTAACAATAAAGGTAAGTTTTTTATATAGTAACAAAAAGCCGGTTACTGCGCTGTAGGCTGTGGCTAAAGTTTTCTGCGTTAACGCCGATAAGCAGGTAAGTGCGATAACTGTAAACCGGAGTATCAGATGAACGAGCGCGACTGCCTGCAAAAAATCCGTAACCTGGGGGTTCGCCTGCAGGAGCTGGAGCTGGCCAGACCGCAGCCGGGCAAATCCTATACCTCGGTAGCGCTGGACTTTTTGTTTAAAGAGCACCAGTTAGAACGGCCGACCGGTGCACCACTGGAGTATACGCTCAGAACTCTGGGCAAGGCACTGATGGAGCGGCATCAGCTGAAGTTTCAACGCCTGGATGCTACGGCTATCGTCGACTATTTTTGCCGTTTTTATCGCGTGCATTAAACCGTATAACACTAACTGCTACCAATGCCAGAGCCGTCGGCTCAAGCCATAGCCAATGCTGACAACCAGCAGCATAGCCAACAGATAGGCCGTGCTTAAATAGGCCAGCGCATCCACCGGACAATGTAAAGAGTAAACCGTGGCGGCCAGAAAACCCGCTAAACCGCTACAACTCAGCACCAAACGCCAACGATAAAGTGGTTTAGCCCGGCGTAGTAAACGGAACAAACCCAGCAGGCAAAACGATGCCACAACACCAATCCACGCTACGCAGCTCCAGAATGATGGCTCAGCAAGGGCGTCAGTCAGCGACAGCTCTGGTGCCAGCCAACCAATAGCCAGCAAAGCCGCCCCTCCCGCCAACGCACTCAGCGCCGCACCCTGATATTCTCTATAGGAATACTCGGCTGGCTGACTGCTTAATTGGGTGCAGCGCAGCAGCGCAAAGGTGAACGCGAAAAGCGCAACCGTTTTTAACAGCGCCAATACTGACCACTGCGCTCTGAAACCCAAAGGTGCTAGCAGCAAAAGTGCCAGCGAAAATGACAATAACAACCCTATCATTATCAGTCTGTCGGTTAGCATTGGGACAACGGCGCTGTGCCGCACCAGCAGCTGGTTGATTAACTGCTCTGTTTTATCCTTCATCTGCGCTCTCCCCCGGTGCTACCGGCTTTTATTTCGTTGCGTAGCAGCACTAACGCGCGATGCACATTGACTTTTACCCATGCCACACTGCGTTGCATCATATTTGCCGTTTCCGCCACTGACATTTCCTCGACCTTGGTTGCGTAAAGAACCTCCGCTTGCAGCTCTGTTAGCGGTAATAATAATCGCTGCAATGCCTCCGCCTGATCCTCGTGATCTGCCACGACTGTTGGATGCCAGGAGTCATCCTCCGGGTAAGTCTCTGCTTGCTGGCGGATCTGTTGGCGCCGGTTCTCGTAAAATTTATGCCGTAAAATACCGCTAATCCAGGGTTCAACCGGCAAACCCGGCTGATAGCTGTGTAACACCCGATGTATCGTTAACAAGCTTTCCTGAACCAGGTCGTCAAGTTGGTCGCTATTCACATAACGTCGCCCACGACGCTTGATAAAGGGTACTGCCTGGCGCAAAAAGCGCTCATAGGCTGCGTTATCCCCTTGTTGTGCTCTAACTAGCAAAGTCGACCACTCATCCATCAGATTTCTCTATTCATTCCCGTGGCATATCTGCCTGTATCGGAGTATTGACCGGTAAACAGCAAAAGGTTACAGACCCGCATAAAATAATTTTCGCTTTTTTTTGTAACCTTTTACTTAGCGTCAGGCAATAACTAGCGACCAGAGCGTGTTCTGGCACATTTAATCTGACTTTCTAAAAGGAACATAGTATGAAGACTTCGTTACTGACCGCGGCTTTAATCAGCACCGTCATCACTCTGACATTCGCTCAGTTGCCTGCTGCATACGCTGGCACTCTGAGTTTACCCGCTTATTCCGCAGACAGTTTTCAGCTGGCTGAAGCAAAAGGCAGTTTTGTGCTGGTTGCGACCAAGCCAGGCTGTCCGGTGTGTAGCAAACAAATTCCAGTCATCGAAAGCACGCTGCAACTGCCCGAGTTCGCTAATCTCACCGTACTGCAATATAACCAGGTTACCGAAAAAGCATTGAACAAACGCTTTGGTGTAACCGGCCAGAGCACCATTATTGTCTACCGGGACGGGGTTGAAGTATCAAGAACCCGAGGGCTGACCGAGGCTGATGCGATCAAAACTGAACTGATGAAAGCGCTGTAAGCGGAGGCACCATGTTACCTGACGTCTCCGTTTTACCTTTGCTGTTTTTGGCTGGCATGCTGATTACACTGTCCCCTTGTATTCTGCCGGTGCTGCCTGTAATGGCGGCGTCAGGGTTAGCTAAACACCGTTATGCACCAGTATTGACCGGACTGGGTTTAGCGATTGGATTTGCATTAATGGGCGCAAGCCTAAATGGCTTACTCCAGTTACTCGATATTAGCATTGCGCAAAGCAGACCTGTCTTTGCCATTATTATCTTATTGATGGGTGTGATGCTGGTGGTGCCGGTATTTAAAAGCGGCTCTTCTTCACTACTGGCGCCATTAGCGGCAAAAGCGGATAACCTGGCAAGCCGCCTGGAACAAAAGCCCGGTGGGACCTTGTGGTTGGGGTTGTTGTTAGGTGCCATCTGGAGCCCCTGTGCCGGACCTGTGTTAGGTGCAGCATTAAGTTTTACTAACACCTCGGCATCGATAGTAAGCGCGACGCTACAGATGTTTGTCTTTGGCTTAGGTGCAGCCCTGCCGCTGATTATCGTTGCTTATCTGATGGCAGGCTCAGCAGATCGCTTTTTACCCAAGTTTGCTGCCAAAGGTGAGCGCGGCCGCCAGATTTTGGGTTATAGTTTAATTTTGGTGGCGTTGTTAATCTTAACCAACCTTGATCAAACCCTATTGGTGCTCGCGACTGAAAATTTGCCGGCGAGTTGGTTGGAACTGATTACCCGTTATTAACTACGTCGTAACAGCAAACTAAACCGGCGCTGTATTACCGGGTACTGAACAGACTTTTATTTTCTGATGATGGCCAGCGGAAATGCTGGCCAGTTGAACAAACGAGGAAAACGTGATGAATACATTAACCAAAACGCAATTAACTCTGGCGCTGGGCGCCCTTACACTGGGCTCAGGTAATGCCCTGGCGGATAGCAACCCATTTCAGGCGCAACAACTGAGTATGGCCTATCAAGTGACCACTCAGGACAATACCGGGGTTAAAGTTAAGGTAAAAGAGCAAGCCACCGATAAAGCCAAAGAAATGAAATGCGGTGAAGGTAAGTGTGGTGAAGGCAAATGCGGCGCCGAAATGCAGAAAAAAATGGCGGATGCCAAAAAGCAGGCTGCCGACAAAGCCAAAGAAATGAAATGTGGCGAAGGTAAATGCGGTGAAGGCAAGTGCGGTGCCGAGATGCATAAAGCCGATGCCAAAGCTAAGGCCGCTGAAGCTAAAGCTGCCGGTCAGGAAAAAGCCGCTGATGCCAAGAAAAAAGCCAGTGATAAAGCCAAAGAAATGAAGTGCGGCGAAGGTAAATGCGGCTCTATCTAACGCCAAATGAAACCACTCGCTCACTTTAGTAGCAGCAGCGCAGGCCTTGGCCTGCGCCGCGAATTGCTGCCAGAACTGTTAGCAGATAAGCCAGCTATCATCGATTTCTTTGAGGTTGCGCCAGAGAACTGGTTACCTTATGGCGGTAAACTGGCGAAGGATTTCCGGCAACTGACCGAACGCTATGCGTTTTTTTGTCATGGCCTGTCGTTAAATATTGGTGGCCCGGATCCGCTGGATCTGGATTTTTTGCAGCAGCTAAAACACTTTCTCGACCAGCATCAGATCCTGCGCTATAGCGAACATCTGAGTTATTGTGCTGCCGACGGTCATCTGTATGACCTGATGCCGATCCCCTTTACTGAGGAAGCGGTACATTATGTGGCGGCACGGATTAAACAGGTGCAGCAGATCCTGGAGCGGCCATTGATTATCGAGAATGTCTCCTACTATGCTGCGCCAGCACAGCAATTAAGTGAACTGGAATTTCTGTTGGCGGTGCTTACGGAAGCCGACTGCCCGCTGCTGCTGGACGTAAATAATATCTATGTCAATTCCATCAACCATGGCTACGATGCCAGAGCCTTTTTAGCTGCGATGCCAAGCGAGCGCATTGCCTACTACCATATTGCCGGACATTACCAGCAAGCGGCCGACTTACTGATTGATACCCATGGCGCTGCCATTCCTGATCCGGTTTGGCAATTGTTGCGTCTTAGCTATCAGCAGCATGGTGTAAAACCGACCTTATACGAGCGGGACTTTAATATCCCGCCGCTGGCCGACCTTTGCCAGGAACTGTCGCAGATTAAGCAATTGCAGCAAGTTGCCAGCCCGAGACCAGCAGCAGTATGACTGAGCCGACAGCCCCTAACTTACAGCAAACCCAACTGGCGTTCGCCCGGGCCATTCGCCACCCCCAAGAGCCCTATGCGGAGCAGACAGTGCCAACAGCACGGCTGCAGATCTATCAGCAGCTGTTCTTCAATAATGTCAGCGGCTTTATCGATAATGCCTTCCCGGTGCTCAGCACCCTTTATCAGCCCGATGCCTGGCTAAGCCTGAAACAACGCTTTTTCGCCGATTATCGCTGTCACTCGCCCTATTTCTTGCATATTGCCCAGCAATTTGTCGATTTTCTGCAGCAATATCAGCCCGCTGCCGCCGATCCGCCGTTTTTAGCCGAACTGGCCCATTACGAATGGGCTGAGCTCTATGTCGGGACACTAGCCGTCACGTCAGCACAGCAGGCCGTGATACCGGCACAACTAATGTCGGCCAGGTTAAGGCTAACCGAAGCCAGCCTGTTAGCGGTATACCAGTATCCGGTGCAGCATCTGAGCCCGGATTATCAGGTTAACGAACCCGGACCAGGCCAGGCCTTTCTAATCTACCGCGATTGGCAGGATGAAGTGATCTTTGTGCAGTTAAATCAGGCCAGCTTACTGCTGTTACATCTGCTGACGGAGCAGCCGGGACAAACCTTACCACAACTGACTGCCAGCCTGGCACCACAACTCGCGCCCTACAGCGCAGCGCAACTGACCGAATTTGCGCTACCCTTACTGACAGAGTTGGCCGTTAAGGGCGCACTGCTGCACGATGGCGGCTAAGTTGGCCTTGTCGCCTTAGCCGGCTCAACTTGAATTTTTTTCATCTTGATTGAAAAAACTTTCACGCCAAATGGATAGCCAGACGTCTAAATAGCTGTATACTTATGCTATCAGGTTTTGGAGTAACAGCATTATGGCATTATCACTGGCAGAGAAAATTGCAGATCCACAGCAAGGGGTATATCTGATTGGTACTACTCCACCCAAAGCCGGCACCGCTGCTGATAAAAGCTTGCGGATCGCGGGTAAGTTGTTAGGCCGTTTGCAACAGCTCGAATACGATGGCCTGATTGTCTATGATATTCAGGATGAAAGTAGCCGGGTTGCCACCGAGCGTCCTTTCCCGTTTCAGAGCACTCTGGACCCGCGCGAATACAGCCGGTTGTTACGCGAGCTATCGGCGCAGGATGTCATTACTTATAAAAGTGTGGCTCAGCGTGATAGCAGCGAATTTGAGCACTGGCTTAGTGAAAGTGCCGCAACTTTTGCCCTGAAAAATCTGGTGTTAGTGGGTAGCCCTTCATCACATGGCCAGATCAAGCTCAGTTTACCGCATGCCTATCAGCAGCTCGCCGCCCATCCGGCAAGCTTCTTTTTGGGTGGAGTTGCCATTGCCGAACGCCATGCCAAAAAAGGCGATGAACATTTACGCTTAATTGATAAAGCGGCCCAGGGCTGTCAGTTCTTTATTTCGCAGGCGGTATATAACGCCCAGGCGACCATTGATCTGATTACCAGCTATGCCCGCAGCTGTAAACAGCAAGGTCTGACGCCAAAACGTCTGATTTTAACCTTTACCCCGTGCGGCAGTGAACAGACGCTGGATTTTATGCAATGGCTCGGTATTTCGGTGCCACAGGCCTCGCGTTATCGTATTCTGGATGCCGAAAACCCACTGAACGAATCGATTAAGATCTGCCGCGACAATCTGACGCAGATCTTAACCCACTGCGCGAATTTGGAGGTGCCGCTGGGCCTGAACGTTGAAAGCCTGACCAACCGCAAGGAAGAAATCGATGCCTCTATCCGCTTGTTCCGGCTATTAAAGGCGCTGATGGAGTTACATCTGGCAGAAAAGCAGGTTGCTTAAGCGACCTGTCGTGTCCGAAAAACTAAGCTTAACGCTTAACTCAGTTTAGGTGCATCGTAGTTGGCTGGCTCGTCCGTATAAATACAGACATTCCACCGGGCCGCCAGCCCATTTTCTGCCAGACAATATTGTTCAAAAAAGGCTTTAATTTCGGCGCGTTGGCAATGCGCTTCAAAGCTGGCTAAATCGGCCCAGATTTCATTAAAAGCAATCGGAAAACTCGTACCATCAGCAAAAGGACTCTGGATCTGCCGGGTCACCACATACTGCAAACAGCCGTCTTCCCGCAACGTATTAGGTTCTAAGCTTTGCAACACCTTAAATAGCTCAGCTTCTTTACCGGCTTTTGGCAGAAACTGTGCCACACAATAGACTTTCTTTGACATCACGCTACTCTTTATCTTTATGGCAAGCGCCAGTAATTACCGTAACACTAACATTGAGCAGCGGGCTTTACTCAGCATCGCCGTGGTGGTGCTACCCAGAATAAACTGCCGGATCCGCGAATGGCCGTAGGCGCCCATCACAAGCAGATCAATGACTTGTTCCTGCTGGTACTGGTGCAGGGCCTCGTCCGGCTCGCCGGTCACTATCGCGGTACGGGTATCAAAACCGGCCAGCGTTAGCACACTGGCGGCTTCGGCCAGTTGTTTTTCGGCTTGTTCACTGCGTACTGCGGCCATTACCAGATGTACCGGTAGGCCACGACACAGCGGGCTGGCGGCCAGCATTTCCAGACTCTTTTGCGCGGTAGCGCTGCCATCATAGGCCAGCATCACCCGCTTCGGCGCGGAAAAACGCTGCTGCGTCAGTAAAATAGGCTTTTGCATACTGCGGATAATCATCTCGATATGCATCCCCAGCTGCCCATGCGCATCGGTACTGCTTAAGCCTCGCTTACCTAATACCAATAACCGGGTATCATCCTGCAGTGCCTTTAATGACTCCAGTAACGGACCGTGCCGCATCAGTTCGCTGATCTCAGCGACTGCGGCGGCGTTAGCCCGGGCATGCGCCGCATCCAGAATATGATGGCCACGCTGCAATGCCAGCTTGCTGTGTTGTTCATCCAGCTCTGCCAGTTGTTGCAGTAACACTTCCTGCGATCCCAAACCGATACTGCCACTTAAATCCGGCGTTTGGGTATGCTGAGCCCGGTCAATCACATGCACCAGACTAAGGGGCGCGGTCAGCGCCTTCGCGGCCCAGATCGCACCATCACAAACCGCCTCAGCATAGGGTGAGGCATCAATACAGGCGTAGACATGCTTTGTCATCGTTAGTGTCCCATCAATTTTTCGACTGCGTCAGGCTGTTGATGCACAGCAAATTTATCCACCAGGGTAGCGCTGGCTTCATTTAACCCCAGCAGCTCAACCATGGTACCTTCACGGCGGAACTTTAGTACGACCTTATCCAATGAACTAACGGCGGTAATATCCCAGAAATGCGCCCGACTTAAATCAATCTGCACCTTATCCAGTGCTTCCTTAAAGTCAAAGGCGGCGACAAATTGCTCGGCCGAGGTAAAAAAGACCTGCCCGACCACCTGATAATGCCGCTCGCGGCCACCGGCTTGCAGGCTAGAACTGATGTAGAGGATCTGGCCCACTTTATTGGCGAAAAACAAGGCACTGAGTAACACACCAAGCAGTACACCATAAGCCAGATTATGCGTAAAGACCACTACCACCACCGTCGCGATCATCACGATACTGGAACTTAGCGGGTTTTTACGTAAGTCCCGCACCGAGCTCCAGCTAAAGGTGCCAATAGACACCATAATCATCACAGCAACCAGCGCCGCCATCGGGATCATGCCGACATAGTCACTTAAAAATACAATAAACAGCAGCAAGAAAATACCAGCCAGTAGGGTCGAGAGGCGGGTGCGGCCACCGGATTTCACATTAATCACCGATTGCCCGATCATGGCACAGCCAGCCATGCCACCCAGTAAACCAGAACCAATATTGGCGATACCCTGCCCGACACATTCCCGATTCTTATCGCTGCTGGTATCGGTCAGATCATCAACAATGGTTGCGGTCATCAGTGACTCGAGTAAACCCACCACGGCCAGCGCCAACGCATAAGGGAAGATGATTTGCAGCGTTGCAACATTCAGCGGCACATCAGGCCATAAAAAGACTGGTAAGCTATCAGGCAGCTCCCCCATATCGGCGACAGTACGCAGATCGAGCTGGAAATAAACAGCGATAGCGGTTAACACCACTATACACACCAGAGGGGATGGAATGGTTTTGGTGACATAAGGAAACAAATAGATAATGGCCAGGCCCGCCGCGGTCATGCCATACACCACCAAGGTACCATGTTGCCCACTCAGTTCCGGCAGTTGTGCCATAAAAATCAGGATCGCCAGTGCATTAACAAAGCCGGTAACCACAGAGCGTGACACAAAACGCATCAGCTCGCCCAGCTTTAGTAAACCAAACAGGATTTGTAGTAACCCGGTTAATAAGGTTGCGGCCAGTAAATATTCGAGACCATGTTCCCGCACCAGCGTAATCATCAGTAGCGCCATGGCGCCGGTTGCCGCCGAAATCATCGCCGGCCGACCACCAGCAAAGGCGGTAATCACCGCGATACAAAAAGAGGCATAAAGGCCGACCTTAGGATCGACGCCAGCAATAATCGAAAAGGCAATGGCTTCAGGAATTAAGGCCAGCGCGACCACCAAGGCAGAAAGCACATCGCCCCGCACATTGGAAAACCAGGTTTGGCGTAAGGAATTTAACATAGAGCATCCAACAAGAGTCTGACAGTATCGATAACAACAAAATGGCAGTTGCCTGTCGGCAGTGACTTTACTGTTACCACAGAAATGGCTGCCGGTAGCGACCAGCGAATAACAGCTTTTTCGCTTTAGTGCGTTACAGACATAAAAAATAACTGCACCAGGCAAATTATCCAGATATTGCGTTATTTACACCGGCCCACCCTCGTTGTATTTCAATCAATTAGAAGAGATTCTGCTCGTGCTTATTAGCAGCCGCCTTATAAAATGACGGGGGATTATAGCAGTTTTAACCTCTGAAAACGATTGAAAATCGCCATCTTAGCTTACTCACTGCAACTAAGTGTCCTTTAGCGCAATTATCCCCTGCTTGGCTCTAGCCTGCTAAACCGGCAAGCCGTCGCGGAAAAATTGTACGCCACCACAGTGGCTGCAACTTAACAGCTCGGCCGGGTGCGTATAATCGATACTGTGCTGACATTGACTGCAGCGATAGCGGCCCATGCCAACATATTCGCCCTGATAATACACGCCCTGATGTTGGAAATCGTCAATCAGCTCGGCCCACTCTACTTGCGTCCGGTCGGTAATTTGACTTAATTGCTCCCACAGCTCCTCAGTCCACATCGAAGGTTGCTGCTCCTCGGCAGCTGCTTGCTGCCACTGACTTTTCAGCGTTTCCAGAAACAGTTGCGTCTCATAGGCACTGAGCTCCTTGCCAGCTTTCAGATAAGCTTTCAGGGTGTCGGCAACATCCAGCATACTTTGCAGCTGTTCCTGCCCTGCCTGTTGCAGCGTCTGACTCAGATCTTTAAGCCAGTTGCGGTATTTCGCGTTAAAGTCTGCCATCTTGTACTCCACTGGTAATTTAGCAACGCTATTCTGAGTATAGACAAAGGGTAGCTTATTGTTGTCAAACCGCGGCTAAGGTATGCTATAGCCACTTTTTTTACCCATTTCAGCCTGAGGCTGACGCCGGGTCATCCCCGACTTTTCTGGAAGAGCTCAATGCAACAGCAATATAACCCGCAGCAGATTGAAACCGCCCTGCAGCAGCAGTGGCAGGATCAGAATGTTTTTAAAGTAACTGAAGATCCAAACAAAGAGAAATTTTACTGTTTATCGATGTTCCCTTATCCAAGTGGCCGCCTGCATATGGGCCATGTGCGCAATTACACCATCGGTGATGTGATCAGCCGCTTTCAGCGGATGCAGGGTAAAAATGTGCTGCAACCTATGGGTTGGGATGCCTTTGGTTTACCGGCTGAAAACGCTGCGATTAATAACAAGACCGCGCCGGCTAAGTGGACCTACGCCAATATCGATTATATGAAAACACAGCTGAAACGGCTGGGTTTTGGTTACGACTGGGATCGGGAAATTGCTACCTGCAAACCGGATTATTATCGCTGGGAACAATGGTTTTTCACCAAGCTGTATGAAAAAGGCCTGGTTTATAAAAAGATGGCGACGGTAAACTGGGACCCGGTGGATCAGTGCGTACTGGCGAACGAACAAGTGATTGATGGCCGTGGCTGGCGCTCCGGCGCCTTAGTTGAGCAGCGCGAGCTGGCACAGTGGTTTATCCGTATTACCCAGTATGCCGAAGAGTTATTAGAGGATCTGGAACAGTTAACCGAGTGGCCGGAACAAGTCCGCACCATGCAGAAAAACTGGATTGGCCGCTCCGAGGGCGTCAATATCCGTTTTGGCGTCGCTGACAGCGACACTGAACTGGAAGTCTATACTACCCGTCCGGACACGCTGTATGGTGTGACCTATGTTGCGGTAGCCGCCCAGCACCCGCTGGCGCAGCAAGCGGCAATGAGCAACAGCTCTCTGACCGCCTTTATCGAAGATATTAAAGGCAGCAAGGTCAGCGAAGCCGAAATGGCGACCATGGAGAAAAAAGGCTGTGCCACCGGCCTGTACGCCATTCATCCGCTGACCGGCGAGCAGGTCCCGATTTGGGTCGCCAACTTTGTACTGATGGACTACGGTTCAGGTGCCGTGATGGCGGTGCCAGGCCACGACCAACGTGATTACGAGTTTGCCACCAAGTACCAGTTGCCGATTAAGCAAGTGGTTACCGCAGCGGATGGCAGCAGTGTCACACTGGAGCACGCAGCTTATACCGAAAAAGGTCTGCTGATTAACTCAGCCGAATTTAACGGCCTGGACTTTGCCGCCGCCTTTAGCGCCATTGCAGCCAAGCTGCAACAGCTGGGCAAGGGCGAAGTTAAAGTGAACTACCGCTTACGCGATTGGGGGGTATCACGCCAACGCTACTGGGGTACGCCGATCCCAATGTTAAATCTGGCAGATGGTAGTGTGGTGCCGGTCCCGGCCGAGCAGCTGCCGGTGCGTTTACCGGAAGATGTGGTGATGAACGGCGTGACTTCGCCGATTAAAGCCGATCCGGAATGGGCGAAAACCCAATATCAGGGCGCAGCCGCTTTCCATGAAACCGATACCTTCGACACCTTTATGGAATCGAGCTGGTACTATGCCCGCTACTGCAGCCCGGATTATGATCAGGCGATGCTGGATCCGGAGAAAGCCAACTACTGGTTACCGGTTGATCAGTATATCGGTGGCATTGAACACGCCATCCTGCACCTGCTGTATGCCCGCTTTTTCCATAAACTGTTACGCGATGTCGGTCTGGTGCAAAGCGACGAACCGTTTAAACGCTTGTTATGTCAGGGCATGGTATTGGCCGAAACGTTCTACCGCGAAACCGACAATGGCGGCAAAGAATGGTTCTCGCCGCAGGACGTACAGGTTGAGCGCGATGAGAAGGGCCGCATTACCCAGGCCATCCTGAAAACCGACGGCCAGCCGGTGTTATCTGCCGGCATGAGCAAGATGTCGAAATCGAAAAACAACGGTATCGACCCGCAAAAAGTTATCGATCTGTACGGTGCCGATACCGTGCGCTTGTTTATGATGTTTACTGCGCCGCCAGAGCAAACACTGGAATGGTCAGATTCCGCCGTTGAGGGCGCGCACCGCTTTATCAAGCGGATCTATACGCTGATCCATGATCTGCTGGCAGCCGGTGCGCCAGGCGAACTGCAGCTAGACGCGCTAAATGACGAGCAAAAAACCCTGCGCCGCGAGCTGCATAAAACCATTGCTAAGGTTACCGACGATATCGGTCGGCGCTATACCTTTAATACTGCTATCGCGGCGGTAATGGAGCTGAGTAACAAGCTGCAAAAAGCCAGTCTGGCCACGCCGCTGGACCGTGCGGTAATGCACGAGGCCTGTAACGCGCTGCTGCAGTTATTAAACCCGATCGTGCCCCATGTAGCGCAGTATCTGTGGGCCGAGTTGGGTAACAGCAGCCTGATTGAACAGGTCGCCTGGCCTGGCGTCGACGAGAGCGCCCTGGTCGAAGACGAGAAACTGGTGGTGGTGCAAATCAACGGTAAGGTGCGCGCTAAAATTACCGTGCCGGCTGCTGCAGAGCAGGATGCGGTACTGGCGATTGCCAAACTGGATGAGAATGTGCAGCGTTATCTGGACGGCGTCGCCATGAAAAAGGTGATTTACGTACCGGGTAAACTGCTTAATCTGGTGGTGGGCTAAGATGGCCTGGCGCCTGACACTGCTGGCGCTGCTGTTCAGTCTGCTGAGCAGCTGCGGCTTTCACCTGCGCGGCAATCTGCCGCTCAGTCAGTTTCCGGCCATCTATGTGCAAAGCGAAGCGCACTCTGAGTTGGCAGCGCTGTTAAAACAGCGCTTTAGTCAAAATCAGGTCGAGTTACTGGGCAGTTACCAGCAAGACAGACCGGCGCTGCAGCTGGTGCGCGATACGCTGGAGCGGCGCACCCTGTCGCTGTTTGCCAATGGCCAGGTTGCCGAATATGAGCTGATTTACAAAGTCGAGTATCGGATCCAATTACCCGGCGAGCAGGAACAGTTTTATCAGTTCGAGTTATACCGTGATTATCAGGATGATCCGAATCAGGCCCTGGCGAAAGCCCAGGAACTGGAGCTGCTGTTAAGCGAATTACGCCAGCAGGCTGCCAACCGTATTATCCGCCAACTGGCTCGCCTGGGCTGATGCAGAAGCTGTACGCCAATCAATTGCCAGCCCAGCTGCAACAGGGGCTGGCGCCCTGTTATCTGATTTTTGGCGAAGAGCCACTGCAAAAACTGGAAGCCATCGAAGCGATCCGGCACGCGGCCAAACCGCAAGGCTTTTTGGAGCGGCTGAGCTTTAGCGCTGATGCCCAGTTCGACTGGCAGCAGCTGGATAACGAACTCAGTGCCATGTCCTTGTTTGCCGAGCGGCGGCTGATTGAACTGGAACTGGCACAAGCCAAACCGCCGGCTGCCGTCAACGAACAACTGAAGCAACTGGCTGCCAAACTGCATCCCGATATCGTGCTGGTGGTGCATGGCAGTCGCAGCTTTAGTGAAGTCAGCAAACTGGCCTGGTTTAAACAACTGTCAGAGCAGGCAGTGCAAGTGGCAATTTACCCACTGGATGAGCGGCAACAACTGCAATGGCTGCAGCAACGCGCCCGCCAGTTACAGTTGCAGCTAAGCTCTGATGCGCTGAATTTGCTGCAACAACACTGTGCCGGCAACCTGCTGGCCGCCCGGCAGGAGCTGGAAAAGCTGGCACTGACCCATCCGGATAGCCGCATTGATGCCGAGACCTTTAGCCGCTTTTTAGCCGATCATTCCAGCTACAACGTGTTTCAACTGACCGATTCGGTATTAGCCGGGCATAGTGCCGAAGCCGCACACCGGCTGCAGCGCTTGCTGGAACAGGACACTGAGCCGGTGATTATCGCCTGGCAATTACATAAAGAGCTGAGCATCCTGCAACAGCTGGCCCAGGCGGAGCAACAAGGCCAACTGAGCGCACAGTTTAAACAATTGGCGATCTGGCCGAAACGCCAGCCATTATATCAACAAGCCCTGCAGCGACTTAGCCGGGGTTGGCAAAACTATTTGTTACAGGAACTGGCGGCCTTTGATCGCTTATTTAAAGCCGGCCGGCTGACTAACACCACGCTGGCGTTATTACATCTGGTGACCTTATTCTGCCATCCGGTAGCCAAAACCTTTGCTTTGCAACAGTATGACGCAGACTAAACTAGTAGGGATTTTTGGCGGCACCTTCGATCCGATCCATCTTGGCCATCTGGCAGTTGCACGTTATGTGCTGACGCACTGCGCTTTAGATAGCGTTAAGCTGATGCCCTGCCATCTGCCGCCGCACCGTGCCAGTCCGGGCGTCAGCAGTGTCGAGCGGGCACGGATGGTCGAGCTGGCTATCAGTGCAGAGCCAAAGCTGCAGCTCGAACCGCTGGAACTGAGCCTGCAACAACCGTCTTACACGGTAAATAGCCTGACGCTGCTAAAGCAGCAAGATCCTGCTGCGCACCTGTGTTTTATTATTGGCATGGACTCACTGCAGTATTTTCGCAGCTGGCATCAGTGGCAGCAGATCCTGACATTGGCCCATCTGATCGTACTTAAGCGCCCCGGCTATAGCGCACAGGATGGCGACGCACCAGCGCTACTCACCCAATACGGCATCAGCCTGCCAGAGCTCAGCACACTGCCAGCCGGTGGCATCCTGCTGTTGGATAATCCGGATTTTCCACAAAGCGCAACCTTTGTCCGTGCGCAGTTAGCCGTGGACCCGGCCGTGCAGGCCATGCTACCGCCAGCGGTACTTAGTTATATTCAGCAACATGGGCTCTATGGTTGCGCTGTTTCCGCTGCCAAAGTGTGATAAAATAGCGCCCTTTTAGCTTGCATGAGGAATAAGGGTGCAAACAAACGAACTGGTCGCCTTTGTCGTAGACAAGGTTGATGACATGAAAGCCCGCGATATCGTGACCTTAGATGTCCGGGGTAAATCCAGCGTCACCGAATTTATGGTGATCTGCTCTGGAACTTCCAGCCGCCACGCAAAGTCTATTGCCGGGTACCTGGCGCAAGAAGTGAAAAAACAAGGCGTTCAACCACTGGGCATCGAAGGTGAAGCCTCGGGGGAATGGGTATTACTGGATCTGGACAGTGTTGTCGTGCATGTGATGCAGGAAGAAAGCCGGCATTTTTATCAGTTGGAAAAGCTCTGGGGCGGTTAAGTAGTTATGAAGTTGATCCTGATTGCCGTGGGTACCAAGATGCCTGCCTGGGTACAAACCGGCTTTGAGGAATATGCCCGTCGCTTTCCCCGTGATCTGCCGTTTGAACTGATTGAAATTGCCGCTGGTAAGCGCGGTAAAAATGCGGATATCAAACGCATTTTAGAGCAAGAAGGCGAAAAAATGCTGGCGGCAGTGCCCAAAGGTAGCCGCATCGTGACGCTGGAAGTGCTGGGTCAAAACTGGACCAGCCCGCAGCTGGCCGGCAAGTTACAGGAATGGCAACAGGATGGCCGTGATGTCTGCTTACTGGTGGGCGGCCCGGAAGGTTTGGCGCCAGCCTGTATTGCAGCCAGCGAAGCCAAATGGTCACTCTCGGCGCTGACGCTGCCGCATCCGCTGGTCAGGGTGGTGATGGCAGAAGCCCTGTACCGCGCCTGGAGTATTAGTACCAATCACCCTTATCACCGCGAGTAGGCATGCTGAAAAAACGCGTCACTATGCAGGATGTTGCTGCCGAAGCCCGCTTGTTCAGCCGGCGGGCGCTGACCGCTATGCTGGTAGTCAGCCTGCTGTTTTGCGTGTTAATTGTTAATATGTATCACCTGCAGGTGAAATCCTATCAGATCTACCAAACCCGCTCCGAGGGTAACCGGATTAAAGTGGTGCCACTGGCGCCAAACCGCGGCATGATCACTGACCGTAACGGTATTTTGCTGGCTGAGAACCGGCCGGTGTTCTCCCTCGAGTTGGTACCGGAGCAGGTCGAAAATATGACCGAAACGGTGGCAGAGCTGGCGCTGCTAATCGAGATCCCGGACGAGTTACAACAAAGCTTCCTGCGTGATGTGCGCCAACAGCGTCGCTTTAATAGCATAGCGCTGAAAGAGCAGCTCAATGATGAAGAAGTGGCAATCATCTCGGTTAACCTGCACCGTTTTCCCGGCGTCACTGTCGAAGCCCGTCTTAGCCGCCACTACCCGTTCGGTAATTTGTTTACCCATGCGCTGGGCTATATCGGCCGCATCAATACCAACGACCTGAAACGGCTGGAAGAGAGCGACCAACTGGCAAATTACGCCGCCACCCGCGATATCGGCAAAATTGGCTTAGAGCGCTACTACGAAACCGAATTACACGGAACCATGGGTTATCAGGAAGTTGAGGTGAATAACCGCGGCCGCCTGATCCGGGTATTACGCTCGGTACCGGCGCAATCGGGTAAAAATATTCAGCTTAATCTGGATGTGGGCCTGCAACTCACCGCCCAGCAGTTACTGGAAGGTAAGCGCGGGGCTATTGTTGCAATGGATCCCCGCGATGGTGCCGTGATGGCGTTTTACAGTAATCCCAGCTACGACCCTAACCTCTTTGTGCACGGTATCAGCAGTACCAATTACAATGCGTTGTTAAATTCACCGGACCGGCCGCTGATTAACCGGGTGACGCAAGGCGTATATCCGCCAGCCTCTACCATTAAGCCGCATCTGGCATTGCTGGGGCTGGAAACCAATACTATAACCCCCAGCACCCGGATCTGGGATCCGGGCTTCTTTCAGCTACCCGGCGTCGAGCATCGTTACCGCGACTGGAAACGCTGGGGGCATGGCTGGGTCGATGTTTACAGTGCCATTATCGAGAGCTGTGATACCTTCTTTTATGATATGGGGGTCAAACTCGGGATTGACCGTATTTCTGATTATATGAACAAGCTTGGTTTTGGTGAAAAAACCGGTATTGATATTCTGGAAGAGTCCAACACCAATATGCCGTCACGCGGTTGGAAACGCGCCCGGCATAACCAGCCCTGGTATCACGGTGACACCGTCGCGGTCAGTATCGGCCAAGGCTACTGGACTTCTACACCAATCCAGCTGATGACCACCACCGCCGCCTTACTGAATAATGGCATGCTGCCGATCCCCCATATGGCGAAAACTCTGACGAATGATGCCGGCACCGAGCAGGTCAGTACCGAATTGCAACCGACCGTCAATGTGGTTAACCCACGCAACTGGCAAGTGATCCGCGATGCGATGGAGCAAACCGTCAGTACGCAAAAGGGTACCGCCTTTAACGCCTTTCGTGGCGCCAGTTATAGCTCAGGCGGCAAAACCGGTACTGCCCAGCTGGTAAAAATTGCGCAGGATGCCAAATACGATGCCAATGCACTGGATGAGCGGCTGCGCGATAATGCCATGTATGTCGGTTATGCACCGGCGGTTGATCCAACCATTATTGTCGCCGTTACCGTAGAAAATATTGGCGGTGGTGGCAGCACAGCCGCGCCCATTGCCCGTCAGTTGATGGATTATTATTTCAGTGCCGGAGTCAATAGCAATGAATGACAGTCTGGTTAACCCGAAAACCCGCATCAGCCGGCTGGCGTTTTTTCATATCGATACGCCGCTGTTACTGGGCCTACTGGCGCTGATCGGCTATGGTCTGCTGGTGCTTTACAGCGCCTCTGGCCAGAGCGAGCGGATGGTCGAAGCGCAGATTATCCGCCTGGGTCTGGCCTTTGCGGTAATGATCGGGGTAGCGCAAATCAACCCGCTCACTATCCGGCGTTGGTCATTGCCGCTGTTTATTGTCGGTACCCTGCTATTGGTGGCGGTATTGCTGTTTGGTCATGTCGGTAAAGGTGCCCAACGCTGGCTGGACCTGGGTTTTATGAAGTTTCAGCCGTCCGAAATTATGAAGCTGGCAGTACCAATGGCGATTGCCTGGTTTATTGCCTCGCATAACCTGCCGCCGAAAAAGCGCCATCTGACGGTTGGTTTCTTAATGTGTGTGATCCCGACGCTGCTGATTGCCAAGCAACCCGATCTGGGCACTGCTATCCTAATTGCCACTGCAGGTATTTTTGTCTTATTTCTGGCCGGGATGAGCTGGAAGCTCATCACCTTTATCGTGGCACTGGTATCTGCCTTTGCGCCCGTGCTCTGGCTGTTTGGCATGCACGATTATCAGCGGCGCCGGGTACTGACCTTTCTCAACCCGGAAAGTGACCCGCTGGGCTCAGGCTATCATATTATCCAATCCAAGATCGCCATTGGCTCTGGTGGCGTGCATGGTAAAGGCTGGTTGCAGGGTACCCAGTCGCAGCTGGAGTTTTTGCCAGAGCGTCATACCGATTTTATTTTCTCAGTGCTAAGTGAAGAATTTGGCCTGGTCGGCGTATTGTTTTTACTGGCTATCTATTTGTTTATTATTGGCCGGGGCTTGCTTATCGCCACCCGGGCACAGGATAATTATGGCAAATTGGTTGTCGGCAGCTTTACCCTGACATTTTTCGTCTATGTGTTCGTCAATATAGGCATGGTTTCCGGGCTGTTACCGGTTGTTGGGGTGCCGTTACCGCTGGTCAGTTATGGTGGCACCTCGATGGTGACCATGATGGCCGCTTTTGGCATTATTATGTCGGTAAGTACACATAAACGCAGTATGGCCCAAACCTGATATGACTAAATTACGCCTCAGCCTGATCACCCTGCTTGCTGCCGCTACCCTGGCGGCCTGTAGCAGCAAACCACCAGCCCCGGGTACACCGGCGGCAAAACCACCATCGATGGTATCACCGAATGCCGGTCGCTATCGTGATGAAACCGACAGCAAACCGCCCCGCTTACCGACCTTGCTGGAAATGACCGACCCGGTACCCAAGGCCGAGCCGTTGAGCCGCGGTGGTAATAACCCATACAATATCTTCGGCCAGGATTACCTGCCGTTACAACAGCTGACCGAGCATACCGAAGTCGGTATTGCCTCCTGGTATGGCAATAAATTTCACGGTTACCATACCTCGAATGGCGAGATCTACAATATGTTCGCCATGACCGCGGCCCATAAAACCCTGCCGTTGCCGTCTTATGTGCGGGTAACCAATCTGGATAATAACCAAAGCGCTATTGTGCGGGTCAATGACCGCGGCCCTTTCCACCAGGACCGGATTATTGATCTCTCTTATTCAGCAGCCCATAAAATCGGCATGCTACAACGCGGTACAGCCAGGGTTAAGGTTGAGCTGATAAAATCGCCGGCGATGCTGGCGCAGCAACAAGGGCAACAAGGCATTCCGATGCAGCGCGCGGCGCCGCCCAGTGCCGGTGAAACACGGATTAGAAGTGCTGAACTACCGAACAGACAATGCTATATCCAACTGTTTGCGATCAGTGACAACAACAGAGCGCGTCAGTTGCAGCAACAAATTGCCAGCCAGTGGTCAGTACCAACGGAGATCCGCTCCGGTAACGGCTTACACCGGCTGTTAATAGGTCCAACCTCGGATAGCCAACTGGCGCAACAATGGCTGAATCAGTTCCGCACCGGCAGCTATCCGCAGGCATTTTTTGTCGATGGTGGTCAGTGCGGCTGATCACTCCAGCTAGTCCCGAACTTATAAGAAAGGTGCTATGAACAGTTATTATCAGGTTTTTGGTGCGGCAACCTTAGCCGTAAGCAGTGCATTTCTGGTAGCGCAAGCCAGCGCACAAAGTGTGATGCCACAGGCACCGCAAGTGGCCGCGAAAGGGCATATTCTGGTCGATTATGATACCGGCGCGGTACTGTCGGAAGAAAATGCCGATATGTCGCTGGCCCCTGCCAGTTTAACCAAGATGATGACCATCTATGTTATCGGTATGGAGCTGAAACAGGGCAATATCAGTCTGGACGATATGGTTACAGTTAGCGAGCGCGCCTGGTCGAGAAACTTCCCCGGCTCTTCGCTGATGTTTATTGAAGTGGGCGCTCAGGTCAAAGTTGCAGATCTGGCGCGTGGTATTATGATCCAGTCAGGCAATGATGCCTGTGTTGCCATGGCAGAACATATCGCCGGTACCGAAAGTGCCTTTGTCGATCTGATGAATGCGCACGCCGAGCGTCTGGGCATGGTCAATACCCGCTTTGGCAATAGTCATGGTTTACATCTGGACGAGCAGTACACTACGCCGCGTGATATGGCCGTACTGTCGCGGGCACTGATCCGGGATGTACCAGACTTATACGCCCTGTATTCTGAGCGGCAGTTCACCTTTAATAACATTACCCAGCACAACCGTAACTCCCTGCTGTGGGATCGCAGCCTGGAAGTAGATGGCATTAAAACCGGTTATACTAAAGAAGCCGGCTTTAGCCTGATCACCTCAGCCACCCGTGAAGGTATGCGGCTGGTGTCGGTGGTCATGGGCACGGCTAACGAACGCGCCCGCGCCGCCGAAAATAAAAAGTTACTGACCTACGGTTTCCGCTTTTTTGAAACTGTCACTACCCATCAGGCCGGTGAAAAACTGGCCGACGAGCGACTGTGGAAAGGTCAGCAACCAACGGTTGCGGTTGGTCTGGCGGAAAATGCGACTGTGACCTTACAACGTGGTCAGCGTCGGAATTTAAAAGCAGACATCCAGTTGGATCAGCAACTGATCGCCCCCATTAACAAGGGCGATGTGGTTGGCAAGGTGGTGCTGCAGCTGAACAATGAACAGCTTGGCAGCTACCCGCTTGTGGCCCTGGAAAGTATTGAACAGGCAGGCTTTTTCAGCCGGCTGGTTGATGCTGTGAAGTTAAAGTTTCAATAACGCCACACCGAGATTAAGCTAAGTCCCGGCCTGGCCGGGACTTTTTTATTTTTACTGAGTAAAGCAGATGGTCACTGAAGTTAAAAATACCCGTTTTGATGAGTTTCTGGAATTTCCCTGCCAGTTTAATTTTAAAGTACTGGGTCTGGCCGATGCGCGGCTGGTTGACGAGGTGATGATGGTGATCCGCCAACATGCCGACGCCGCCGATTACAGCCCCAGTGTTAAGCCCAGCGGTAAGGGAACCTACCATTCGGTGACAGTACAGGTGACAGTCACCAGTAAGTCGCATATTGAATTACTGTACACTGAGCTTGGCAAAATTGAGCTGGTGCGCTACGTACTCTGAGCAGTTTACGCCGCCAGAGGTACTCGAAATCCGCGACTTATCCAGTATAATGCCCGCTTAAATCAGCACGGAGCTTACCTTGTCTATTACCGAGCAACTGGTGATCCGCCAGCTGGGTCTGCAAGACTACAGCCGGATCTGGCAAGCCATGCAGCAGTTTACCGATCTGCGCGACAGTAACACGCCGGATGAAATCTGGTTGTTAGAGCATCCACCGGTCTTTACCCAGGGGCAGGCCGGTAAAGCCGAACATCTGCTGTTTCCGGGAGACATTCCGGTGGTACAGGTTGATCGCGGCGGTCAGGTCACCTACCACGGCCCGGGCCAGTTGGTGGCTTACGTACTATTGGATATCAAGCGCCGTAATCTGGGCGTGCGCCAGCTGGTCAGCATGCTGGAAAATATCCTGATTGAGCTGTTGCGCCGTTATAACATCAACGCCGAAGCCCGACCCGATGCACCTGGCGTCTATGTTGCGGGAGCGAAGATCGCCTCGCTCGGGCTGCGGGTACGTAAAGGCTGTACCTTTCACGGTCTGGCGTTGAATGTGCAGATGGATATGGAGCCCTTTAGCCGGATCAACCCGTGCGGTTATGCCGGTATGCAAATGGTACAATGTAGTGAGCTGGGCGGACCGCTTCAAGTCTCTGAGGCCGCAACCGTCATGGCCGAACTTTTTCAACAACATCTGGCAATTAGCAGCCCGGTGGTTAAAACAGGGTTAGAGAACTAAAATGACCAAAACAGCACGTATGGAACCCGGCGTTAAGCTGCGCGATGCGGAGAAAATGGCATTAATCCCGGTAAAGGTACTGCCCACCGAGCGCGACGAGATGTTACGCAAGCCAGAATGGCTGAAGATCAAACTGCCGAAAAGCACCGAGCGGATCGACGAAATCAAAGGCGCACTGCGCAAACACGGCCTGCATTCAGTGTGCGAAGAAGCCTCCTGCCCCAATTTATCCGAGTGTTTTAACCACGGTACCGCCACCTTTATGATCCTGGGTGCCATCTGTACCCGTCGCTGCCCGTTCTGTGACGTCGCCCATGGCCGGCCGCTGCCACCCAGTGCTGAAGAGCCGGAAAAGCTGGCACTGACCATTCGCGATATGAAGCTAAAGTATGTGGTGATTACCTCAGTAGACCGCGACGACTTACGTGATGGCGGTGCCCAGCATTTTGCCGACTGTATTGCAGCCATTCGTAAATATAGCCCGGAGATTAAAATTGAAGTACTGGTACCGGACTTCCGTGGTCGGATGGATGTGGCATTAGAAATTTTGAGTAAGAATCCGCCTGACGTATTTAACCATAACCTGGAAACCGCACCTCGCTTGTATAAACTGGCTCGTCCAGGTGCAGATTATAAATGGTCACTAACACTGCTTAAGCGCTTTAAAGAAATACATCCGCAGGTTGCCACCAAATCTGGTTTGATGGTGGGTTTGGGTGAAACTACAGACGAGTTATTGGAAGTGTTGCGCGATCTACGCGAACATCAGGTCGATATGTTAACCGTGGGGCAGTATCTGCAACCAAGTAAGCACCACCTGCCGGTAAAACGCTATATGCCACCGGCAGAGTTTGCAGAGATCAAAGCCTATGCCGATGAGTTAGGTTTTAAACATGCTGCCTGCGGCCCCTTTGTCCGCTCCAGCTATCATGCAGACCGTCAGGCAGCAGGTGAAGATATTGTGACTTACAACGCTAAATAGTACTCCACAATGCTATTTTGTACTGTACATCGCTGTTTTGTACCGCCACTTCGTTGTAATAGCGAAGTGGCTTAGTGAAGGGGATTCCACGGATCAAGGAATTCCCCTCCGATAATCGTTACTGGCGGCTTGAGTGGTTCGGTGCCATTCAGCCCAACCCAAAAGTAGCTCGTGAACCTGCCCTGCAGGTCATCATTACCCCCTTTAAAACTCCTGATATAAAAACACTTACGCCAAATAAGCTTGCTTCGGCATCCTCAAGCCTGGTGGATTACAGCGAACAAAGAACTATCCAGATTGGCACAGGCCAGCTTCCGATGCTTTGTATCGGTTCTATTTGGCGTAACAACGAGTTTCAGCCCCAGTTAGCCGGTCAGGTGACAGAGTTTAATTCTCTGGAGATTTCAGACCGAACTACCCGTACACTAAACGCCAGCAGCAAAGAGCAGAATCAATACATAATCCCCTTCAGCCACTACCGTTTCGGCAAAGATGGCTTCTTCAGCAAAATGGTAGCTATAGAGCATGAAGGCGACCCATACGGCATTCTGGTACCTATGGCTGAGTTGGTCCGGTTTTATTATGCAGTGTCGACCGATCTGGCAGATGTAGTGTTCTCCGGCGATTTAAAACACAACCTGCATTCAGTGCTGAATATGGAGCACACCTGGTCCGAGCCTGAAGATGATCGCGAAGTGATTGGCTTACGCCAACGTTTCTCTGATGAAGACGGCTGGGTGCTGGCAAGAATTATAAATTCGCCAGAAGCCTGGGCTGGCGCTACTGCAGTGCATGACGAAATGCTGAAGAATCGTTTTAATGGCAAATCCAGCCATATAGAAAGCGCCTTTCCATTTAGTGGCCTTACAAATCTGACCGCACGCTGTAAGCTGATTCCAACCAAAGACCCTAAGATATGGCGTTACCTGGTATTGTCATTAGTACGCTGCACAGCAGCTTTTCCCTTCCGGCATCTGACGGTATACCGCGACAACGATAACAACAGAGCTGAGGAAGGTAAGGATAAGCCTGATAACGAAAAGAAACCAGGTTGGCCAGGCCCACGAGTTGTAAAGGGCAACCTGGACAAAGATTTTCAAAGCCAGCAGGCTCCCAATAAGAACAGCTGTATGGAAGTATTCAACCTGCCAACAGACAGATTTGGTGACATAGCGGGTAAAGAGCCAGACAAGCCAACCAAAGAACAATGTGAGTACAAATCTGTTGCCATAGCCAAACCACCGGTACACAGCGATCAGCTCAGCAGCGCCCAGGGTGATGATACCGACTCAACAACAGGCTCAGGCCGCCTGAACAGCACCTACGAGCGTGCCAAAGCACTTCCTGCCAGCTTCGATACCTTTATCAAAGCCATTGAGCACCTGAACACATTTGAAGGCTTTAGCGGCTGTTCGGCGTCAACTATCTTGGC